>DASZUZ010000150.1:0-3884 GCA_035547415.1 Bryobacteraceae bacterium
TTCCGGCGCGGACGGACGAATCGAAGAGGCCGTCGTGCTGGTCATGGGCGATCTTCACGGCGCGCCGCCTTTGCTCCGCATCCACTCCCAGTGTCTGACAGGGGACGTATTTCACAGCCTGCGGTGCGATTGCCGGGCGCAACTTGAAATCGCGCTTCGCGAGATCGGGTCCGAAGGAAGGGGCCTGATCGTCTACGAGAACCAGGAAGGACGGGGCATCGGCATCATGAACAAACTGCGCGCTTATGAACTGCAGGATCATGGAGCCGATACCGTGGAAGCGAACGAGCAACTCGGGTTCGAGAGCGACTTGCGGAATTACGCCCTGCCGGCCGCGATCCTGCGCCATCTCGGGATTCGTTCCGTGCGGCTGCTGTCGAACAACCCGGAGAAGGTCAAAGCGCTCCAGGACGCGGGAATCGAAGTCGCCGAGCGCGTGCCCTGCATCGCGGATGTTCACGAGTCGAGAAGAAGCTACCTCGAAACCAAACGCGAAAAGATGGGCCATCTGCTCGATCTCTGATCTCGCGCTTTCTCAGAACGGCTAAACTCGTACCCCGAAACTGCCGATAAACGGGCATGACGGAGAAGCGTGTTGAAGATCGTTACCTGTGCGCGGATCTGGTGCGGGTCGATTGGCTTCGCGGAGAGGATGAATTCCAGACGGTCGAGGCTGTGCTGGAGGATATCTCGCCGCTGGGAGGGTGCGTGCAGGTCGATCACCCGATTCCGCTCGGCGCCACTCTGACGATCACCATCGGTGAGTCCAGACTTACCGGCCACGTGTGCTACTGCGCGTACCGCGATTACGGTTACTTTGTCGGGGTTCGCTTCGCCGGCGGATCCGGCTGGTCGTGCGAAGCCGTGGCTCCGCGGCACCTGGTCAACCTGCAGACACTCCTGCTTCAATCGAGACGCTGAACCTCGCGGGGAAATCCGATCGCCCTTCCGCCGCGTAACACGAGTAGCATAATCGTGTTACCGCGTGATAGTATCACGAAAGTTCATTTCGTGTTACTTGATGAGGAGACCCGGCTCTTCCGGCGCCGCCCTGCTGGCGCCGCTGCTCCGATCGCGTGCTGGTTTGCCGCGGTCGTTTCCCTGTGGGCTGCCGGCGCGAGCGTGGCAGGACGGCTGACCGATCCGCAAGGCAAACCCGTCACCGGAGCCAGGGTGCGGGTTTCTTCGGTAGCCGGCTCCTCCGTTCAGGAGATGACCAGCGGCTCCGATGGAACGTTCGAATTCTCCAGTCTGCCCGCAGGACTTTGGAAGTTCACCGCCTCCGGTGAGGGATTCGCTGAAATCAGCCGGACGATCAGAATTTTCGAGGGGCAGACACTGAACCTGAATCTGCGATTCGATCGTATCGCAGCCCGAGCCGAATCCGTGACTATTACCGCGGATCTGAGTGATCGGGACATCGGACGGCCGGATCCCGCTCAACGCGTGCTGGTGCGCGACGAGATTCTGGATGCCAACCCGGGCCGCCCCGGCGCGCCCGTGTCCATACCCGGAATTCCCACTGAAACCGCGTCGGGCGGCATCAAAGCGCCGCAATACTTCGCGCCCGGCGTAGCGGGAGATCATGGCGAGCCTATCGCGCAATTCATTCAGGTGGGTACTTACCTCGCGCCGAATAACCTGAGCGCGAACGCCCATGGCAATGGCTATTCCGACCCCAACATCATGGTCCCGGCGATCATCGAAAGCGTGCAGACCGACGGCGGCGCGTTTAACGTGCGGGAAGGAAACCATTCGGTCGATCTCTCCGCGACTTACGTCCTTCGTCCCGCCGTGCAGCCATTTGTGACGCTGACGGCGGATCGCCGGGATGTCGATGTGAGCGCGGGATGGAACTGGATCGCCGTGGAGGCGTCCTATGGAAACGGGTTCCTGGACACGCCGGAGCACCGTCAGCAGTACAAAATCAACGGACTGAAAGGTTGGGAAGCGGGCGGGCATCGGCTCACGCTTCTGACAATGGGCTACTACGGCCAGTCCGCCATTCCGGGCCTCGTTCCCGTGGACGTTCCCCATCTTCACGACACGATCGATCCGCGCCAGCGCGACCAGACGCATACCGGCGAAGCGGTTCTGAACGACGTCTGGCGACTCGGCTCGGGAAATGAACTGCAACTTTCCGGCTTCTTTCGAACTTACAACCTGTCGCTGACGTCCGACTTCGGCGATGGCCTGATCCGGCAAAGCGAGTTTCGAACGGTTGCGGGCGGCAACGCTACATGGGTTCGGAAATTCAACGCGCATTTCTCCGCGATGGCGGGTCTCGATTCTCTGCGCGAAGCGCCGCGCCGCGATAATCTGGATCGTTACGAGTCCACGGATCCTGCCATCTACGGACCGTTTCAGAAGGTCACGGCGAACAATCTCACGCTTGACTTCGTCACCTCCTTCGCCGCCGTTGACGGCAGCATCTCTTCCTGGTTGCGATACAACCTGGGCTGGCGGCGGGACCAGATCCGGTTCGACAACGAAGATCTGCTCAATCCCGAATATTCGTTTCACAAGTGGGTTGGATTCAATTCTCCGAAAGCGACGCTGAACATTGTTGCGCCGAAATCGCTTCCTCTGCCTTCCGTCGCGCTCAGCTTCGGCCAGTCGTTCTTCACGAACGATCCGCGAATCGGCATGGGCACGCAGCAGGGGAGTCCCGTCAGCCGGGCGCATGCCTGGCAGGCCGTAATCAGCAGGATCTTGATGAAAACGGACTTCCGCGTCGTCCTGGGGCACACCACGCAGGAGTCGTCTCTCGCGAAGATCGATGCCGACACCGGGCTGCAGTTCGATGAAGGGCCCGGCGTCAATCGCTACATCACCGTGTCGGCTCGCCGTTACTTTGGGGCGGGTCTGCTCCAGGCGTCTGTTTCGAAGGCCGATGCGCGGGATCTCTCGACGGGGGCGCCAATACCCGAAGCTCCCCGGCTCATCGTGGATGTTCTCGGCACTCTGGACCGTCTTCCCTGGCATCTCCACGCCCGGGCGGAGTTCGAAGAAGTCGGACGCAAGCCGTTGAGCGACGGGTTTGTCAGTGTTCCGGTGCGGGAGTTTCGTGGCGCGCTCGTCCGGAGTTTCCATAACGAACGAATCCAGACCGGCGTGCATTTTCAGCTCGCAAGCGGCTTCGGCGGGCAGACCACGGAAGCGCTGGCGCTGCCCGGAGAAGGCGATCCGTTCGAGCGAGTCGTCGGCGTCTATATTCCTTCCTACGCCACTCTGTCGTTCAGCTACCGCTTCAGCCACTAGAGAGTCCTGGTGATCGGCGAATCTCAGCCGAGGCGTCTCATATCCGGCCGAAAGTCAGGAACGGCAAATCAGAAATAAGTGAATGGCTTTAGCCGGTACTCGCGCCGTTGCTCCGGGAATGTTGATAAATTCCAATTCGTGGTGGGGGACTATTTCATTCACGTGCTCCATGCGCCGCGCAGCTTCCTCCAGCGCATTCCGGCGCATGACGGAGGCGTAACCGATCAATGAAGTCCTGATTTTGGCTACAGGCTCGTCGCCGATCAGATGGAGGCTTGCGGCGACCTGCCGTGCCAGCCAGTCGGCGTCGGTCGCCGTCGCCTCTTCGCCGATCTTCCCGAAGTGAGACCGGCAAATGACGACATGAAAAGCGCCGTTGTCGTCACATCCGCGCCTGCAAGCGCATTTGTTCGCTTCGCCGTCCGGCAGCGTGTCGGTAGACATGGACTCCATAATGGCGCGTTTGGCGGAATGCGGCGGGCAGGGCGGCGAAAGTCACCCAACACGCGACACGCGGTGAATCTCACTGCATTGCCAGCATCGCATCACTGATCTGGCGCCGATTCCGCTTCAGTCTGAGAGAAAAGAAAGCGCCAGCGTGGTTAGCCCAGGTCTGACGCTTT
>DASZUZ010000151.1:0-5842 GCA_035547415.1 Bryobacteraceae bacterium
ACTCGGTCAGGATGTCGCTGATCATCTCCCGCATGTCGGCCACCTCCGGCGCAAGATGCAGTTCGCGGGACTCGATTCGCGCCAGTTCGATTGCTTCCGTGATGGAAGCCTGCAGCCGCGCCGATTCCTGATCGATAATGCTGAGGAGTTCCTGACGGACCTCCTCTGTCCGGGGCGGAATAGCGATCAGGCGAGTGATGCAGGTTCTGATCGCCGTCAGAGGGGTTTTCAAATCGTGCGCTAACCCATCCAGCAGCGAAGACTTGAATTCCTCGTTGCGCTTCGCGGCTTCCGCTGTCGCGGCGCGATCCAGTGCATGGGCTCGCTCGTAGTTAATGGCCAGCAGGCTTGCGACCGAATCCCGCACGGTTGCGCTCAGCCGGCTGGATCCGAAGGCCAGACTTCCAATCACGCGGGTTCCGAGCCGTACCGGTATCACCGAAGCGCCTTCCCGGGCCAGTGCCTCGCCCGTTTCCGCGACGCGCGCCAGATCCGCGGCGGAGGCCTTCGACTCCGGGATTGTGCCATAAATCTGACCGCCTCCCGCATCGAAGAAGGCGATCTCCTGCATTCGGAGGATTTGTCCCGCCTGCAGTACGGAGTGCCGCACGGCATCCCGCCCCTCGTCCATCAGAAGGGCCCTGCTGAGTTCGTACAAACCGGCGATTTCATTCCTCGACGCAAGCGCCTCTTCAGCCCTGTGCTTGGCGTTGGCGGAAAGCTTGCTCGCGGTGACGGCGGTAACCAGAAAGGCGGCCAGCGCAACCCAGTTCTCCGGATCTGCGATGGTGAAGGTACCAACCGGCGGAAGGAAGAAGAAATTAAAACTTAGTACGCCTGCGACCGACGTCAGAATGGATTCCGCAAGACCCCATCTGGTGGCGGCTGCCAGAACCACGATCAGCATGTACAACGCCGCCGTCGTTGCGTTGATGGGGAACAGCCAGCGATGGACAGCGACGGCCGCGAAGAGCGCTCCCAGGCAGATCAGCGACCTGCGAATTCTCTCCGGCACTCCCCTAGAATAGAACTGGAGAGGCTGTTTGCATTCGCATCACCACGGAGCCACCTCGGCGCGCGTTCTGGCCTGGTCATTGATTGCGACCACGGCCTTTGTCATCTTCGAATTCGTCGCTGGTTTTCGCGCGCACAGTCTCGCGCTGATTTCTGATGCCGGTCATAACGCCACCGACGCATTGGCGCTGATCCTTGCCTGGTTCGCTGTGTTTCTGCACCGCAAGCCGGCTGACGAATCCCGGACTTTCGGATACCACCGCGCCGGTGTCCTCGCCGCATTCCTGAACGCGTTGACGCTGGTACTGCTTTCCGGCTGGATTCTTTACGAGAGCTGGAACCGGCTGCTGAATCCCGTGCCGGTGGACGAAACTTCCATGCTGTGGGTCGCGGCGGGAGCGATCGTCCTGAACGGTGGCATCATGTTCGGCCTGCACAGGACGGGCGAGAAGGATATCAATATCCGGGGCGCCTTTCTCCATATGCTGGGCGACCTGCTGGGATCGGTGGCGATCGTAGCGGGAGCGTTTATCATCCGGGCGACCGGGTGGCTCCGGATTGATCCGATCCTGTCGATCGCGATATCCGTCCTGGTTTTCTGGACGGCCTGGGATATTATTCGCGAGTCGCTGAATATCCTTCTCGAAGGTTTGCCCAAAGGACTCGACCTGCGCGAAGTCACCGACGCGATTCGCGGCGTGGAGGGCGTTCTCGACGTGCACGATCTCCACATCTGGAGTCTGGGTTCAAACTCCAGCGCATTGAGTTGCCACGTTCTGATTGAAGATATGCCGCCCTCCCGCAGTGACCGGATTCTGCACGGCCTCAATCATCTGCTCGGTGACCGCTTCCATGTTCACCACACGACCGTACAGTTCGAACACACGAGTTGTGCGATCTCCGGAACCGGGTGCGTCATTCCCGTGGACAGCGGACATCACCACGACCATCGGCACTGAACCATGTGCGCCGGGATTCCGCCCGGCGCTTGCTTCCTGGTTTCATTTACCGCCATCCGTTATCGTAGTCCCGATATTCCTTCCGGTCCCGGAACGCCCGATAGTCCCGCATTCGGCGCAGGTCCTCATCCAGCGTGCCGCGGTCCCGCGGATCGAGCGAATTGTGGCTCACAACGTTCTGAATCCGGCCGATCGCCTCATCCAGTTCGTGCTTGTCGTACCGGCCCTGATCGAACCGCGATTCGAAGTCGAAAAGTTCACGCCGCGCCTCATCGAATCGTTTTCGATCCGATCGCGACGCGTACGGATAGCCTGACGCGCGATCGAGATCGGCCCGTACATGATCGAAAAGCGCCCGGTCGCGACGCGCATAATCGCGGTCGCCGTAGGGACGGTCATAGTATCGTTGCGCGAAAGCGGGAACGGCGGTCGCCACCCCGGCCAGAAGTAGTGTTGAAAATATTGCGTTTGAGATGATCCGGCGCATCGTATTCCTCACGCCCGATAGACGCAAGCCTGACATCCGCGTTGCCTCGTTTAATCGAGAGTTAATGCGCCGCGCTGGTATACCGTCTCCCCGGCATGCATGACTTGCAGGACGTCGTTATGACCCACCCGCCGCGGAAGCTCGCGATAATCCGGCGCGTCCATAATCACTACGTCCGCAAATTTGCCCGGCTCGATCGATCCGGCGACGTGCGCCAGCCGCAGCGAACAGGCCGCGTTCCACGTCGCCGCGGTAATCGCTTCTTCCGGGGTCAACCCGAATCTTTCGACGGCGAGGTAAATCAGAAACTGCGGATTAAACGAAGAGATCCCGTCCGTCTGATACCCCGAACTCAGCGCGACCGCGTTGCCTTCGTCGATAATGCGCCTGCCCCCTCCCACGTATTCGCCATCCTGACGTAATCCCGTGACGGCCGGAACAACGTGAACGCAGCCGGAATCGCCGGGTTGGTGGAAGCATTCTCGACCCGCGCCGGGAGGCGCGATCACGGCGATTGCTCCTGCTCGCGTTGCGAGTTCGTACCCGGTGGGATCGAGCGGCGACGCGGAACGAAGCCGGAGGGAAAGGCCCAGATTCGCCGACGCGAGCGCAATGGCGCTCAGTTGCTCCGGAGCGGGCGCCCCTTCCTGAGCTCCTGCAGGCAGTTCCACAATCGAAGCCAGCTTGCTCCGCCGGATCGCAGGAATCCACGATTCGATGACCACGTTCGGCACCGGAAATCTCTGGGGCGAAAAAACCGAGCGTATTCGCAGCGGTTTCGACTGCAGCCTCTGCTGGACGCGCAGAACCTTGACCGCATCTCTTAGATCGAACGCATTCCGGGTGTGCGCGCCAACGCTGAGAATCCCGTACCTCGCCAGTTCTGCCGCGGCGCAGCCCGCACTCTTTTCCAGCCGGTGCCTCGACAGCACCTTGAGGGGAATCTCTCGTCTGGCTTCGAATTCCAGGCTGGACGCGGGTGGCGGCAGGACGAGAACCGCGTCCGGGTCCACAAACGCCGGCAGCACCAGCTTGCCCGAGGCGTCAATCTCCCGCGCGATCCGTGCCGGGGCGAGGTTTTCAATCCGGCGCGACGGTCCCGCTTCGATGACCGCGCCATGATGAATCAACACCGCGCCATCGTTGAAGATACCGAGTTCGTTCATGGCGGCCCCCCGGCGGGGACCGCTGGGGCCGTGCAACGTGATCAGTTGCCGCGCCCGGCGGATCAGCGTCCATTGGTCGTGAGACGCCGCTGGCTTCTCTCTCAATACCCCGGAGTTCGTACGATTTTAGCGAACAGCGGGTTACTCGTCCCGGATCAGCTTCTTCAGGATTTTGACCTTGTCTTTCAGTTCCTGTGTGGCGTCAGAGATCTGATTCGTGTCGTAGATGACTCGCGGAGTCAGGAAGATGATGAGCTCGGTTCGCTTATTCGTGGAGGATTTCGAACCGAACGCCGCGCACACATACGGAATCCGATCGAGGAATGGACTCCCGCCGGAGGTTTCCGTCGTCGACTCATTGATAATTCCTCCGATCGCGATCGTATCGCCGTCCTGCACGGTTACCTGCGTGCTGACGTTGCGCTGCGAGAAGGACGGCGAGTCGATGCTGGTCCCCGTCGGGTTCGGCTCCGGAGCTGTGACGTTCTGGTTAATCACCATCGTAACGATCCCGCTGGCATTGACCCGCGCCAGGATATTCAACCCGATGCCGGTGCTGGTATTCGAGATCGTCTGCGTAAACAGGGAGTTTCCGTTCGATGTAACCCCGGCATTGACGGCCTGCGAAGTGAGAGTCGGCACGGAGTCGCCGACTGTGATCGATGCGGGAATACTGTCCGTCGCGATCACGCTCGGCGCCGACAGAACCTTGGCTTTGGTCTGCGTCTCCTCGAAATTCAGCAGCGCGAGGAGTTGCCGGCTCTGCCCGACGAGAGTCCCGGCGGAGAGCAACGTGGTCGCGCTGTTGCCGACGTTGGTCGAGCCGAGGAGTTGTCTGCCCGGGATTCCGGTTGGATTCGGGGCGTTCCGCTGCTGCAGATAGGCCTCAACGCCGGCCGAGAGGGAGCCCGAAAGATCGACTTCATAGATTTTCGCGTCAATCAGTACCTGGCGGGGAGAAACATCCAGTTGATCGAGAAGACCCTTGATCTGCTCCCATTGCTCGGGCGTGCTCTGCACCAGAAGCGTGTTGTCAAACGGATTGGGCACGATTCGCGGCGGAAATCCGCCAAGCCCGCCATAGCTGCCAGGGGCCAGATAGGAACCCGTCTGATCCGCGCTCGCCGCGGCCGCTGTCGAACTGCCGGCGCCGCTTGCCGGAGTAGAGGTTCCGGAGGCTGGCGTCGTTGTCTGCGGCGCACTGAAGGCTCCGAGGCTGCTCGTGGACGCAGGCGTCGTGTACGTCGATCCGTAGCCGCCGAAGCAGTTCGATCCGTAGCCACCACCGCCGTAAGGCGATCCATACCCGCCCCCTCCATAGGGGCTGCCGCCGTAAGGGCTCCCGCCGTAAGGCGAACCGTACGCGCCGCCTCCATACGGACTTCCGCCGTAAGGTGAGCCATAGCCGCCCCCTCCATACGGGGAGCCATAAGCGCCCGCGCCGCCGCCGTAAGGAGCCCCGTACGCCCCTCCTCCCGCCCCCGCGTACCCACTTGCCGGATAAGTCGAATTCCCCGGCAACCCGTAAGCCCCACCGAAGCCCGGGCTGAATCCACACCCGCCGTACAGCTGTGAGATCACTCCGCCCAGAATCTCCGCGCGCCCGTACTTCAGCTTGTACACGTTGTTCTGAATCGAGCCCGCCGTCGCTTTCGGCGTAATGTCCAGCTTCGCAATCCACTTCTCGACTTCGGTAAACGCCCCGGGATTCGGAGCCACGGCGAGGATCGTGTTCACGCGATCGATCGGCAGAAACTGAACCGCGCCGTGATCGCGGCCCGCGGAGAGCGAATAGGCCTTGAAAACTGCGTCCAGTTCCTTCGCGATATCGCTCGGCCGTCCATGGCTTACTTCAAACGCGCGCACTCTCTGGCCCGCAAACGTGTCGCTGTCGAACATCGAGATGAGTTCGAGCGTGCGCCGCATATTGCGGCTGTTATCGAGGATAATCAGCAGGTTTGCCGGATCGTAACTCTGCAGTTGCCCCCCGTCGCCGATAAATGGAGTCAGCACCTTCACCATCTCCGCCGACGTGACATAGCGCAGGAAAACCAGATTCAGCGTCAGGCGTTCGTCGTCGGGAATCTTCGAAGGATCCGTCTGCGAAACCGGGTCGATCGGTTGCCGCGCAATATTCGCCAGGGGAACGATGCGGTAAATGTCGCCCGCCTGCACCATGGCGAGATTATTCATCCGCAGAATCGTCTCGAACAGCG
>DASZUZ010000152.1:0-7227 GCA_035547415.1 Bryobacteraceae bacterium
GGCGCTTTGCTGAAAACGGGGTATTCACTGTCTTCGCCAGTCGTATTCTCGTCGCCTTTCAGAAACTCGCGGGCGGTCTCGGGGTTGGCGAGCGTCCTGCCGGAGCGGCGAGCCGCGACCTCGATCATCAGCCACGAAGCCTGTCCTTCGACCACACTTTCCCGCGCGAGAGATTGTTCGCTGTCGTCGGCGGCTTTTCCGAGAAATTTCTGAATGGGGAAAGACTGGTCCGCCAGGGCGTGGGCGAGTTCGTGCACGATTGCGGTCTCCCGCATGTTCTGAGCGGCCCAGTCGGAGATAAACAGTTTGCGGCGATGAAAGTCATAATAGGCTGCGGCCTGCTCTGTCAGGAGGTCGATGGTCGTCTTCTTCAGATCGAAATCCGGAGGGACAAACCCGAACTTCTTCAGGGTGATCTCCTCAGCCCGGATGTCATTCGGCTTTACCGACCGCCGGATCTGCTCCTTCAGAAACTGGTTCACCTGATCCCTCGTGACCATCGCGAAGGGCAGCTCTTTTTTGACTGGAAATCCGGTGATGCCGGAAAGCTCCTTCATGACCTTGTTGATTTCGGTCGCCCCTGGCAATTCGGCGGATGGAGGCGCTGCGACTTCCTGAGCCGCGCTTCCAAGCGAAAAAACGATCAACAATGCCCCGAGTTTAGTGAACCCCAGAATTCCTCCACTTCCATTCAAAATGGTCCCATATCGCCCACAGCTGACCATTCCGTCCGGTTTCACCATTCACGAATGAATAGTGCGCCTTTATAATGACGGAGATCGTCTGTACCCTGGTGTGAGGGCGGTTGAGTAACTGCACTTTCGGAGGACCTCGTTGCTTGCCTTGCCGCCTCTCTAAAGCGATTCTGTTTGTACTCGGAATTACAGCGGTCAGCAATGCGGCCGGCCAGAACCCGGTGGTCAGCCCATCTCCTCAGATTGTCTTCCTGAACTACACGTCCGCTGATCCCGCACCTGATCCGCAAGTCATTACGCTGACCACGGACGCGGGAACTGCCATCTTAAGTTCAGCCAGTATCATCTACATGAGCAACGGTCCGACCGGCTGGCTCCGCGTTGCGCCGTCCGGCAGCCTGACTACCCCAGCCAACCTGAGTATTTATGCGGATCCCACGGGTCTCGCCGCCGGGACTTATATCGCGGAAATTCAGTTGAATTTCGGCAGCGCAGTGGATCCCCTCTCTCAGACTGCGATACCTGTCTTTCTCACCGTTACTGGCGCGGGCAGTGGGGGCGGCGGGGGAACTGCCGCGGAAACAGTGAGCGCTTCGCCCATGGCTTTAGCTTTCGCGTGGCAGGTGGGCGATGATGTTCCGGCGTCCCAATCGTTGTCTGTCTCCAGCAGTGATAACACGGGCATCAACGTCACCGCGATTACGAACGACGGTAATCCGTGGCTTTCGGCTTCGTCTTCGGCTATCAAAAGTCCTGGAACGATCGATATTTCTGTCGATACCACGAGTTTGACAGCCGGAACTTACACGGGCACGATCACGCTGCAGGCGCCGAATGCCATTGCTCAGGTCCCGGTCACTCTTACGGTAACCGGGGCGGGAGTCACTATCAGCCCGGCTTCGCTGACGTTCAACGTGCCGCAAAGCTACGGCTTCAGCGTGCCGCAGTACCTCAACGTGGATTCCGTCTCGGGCCCGGCCACATTTACGGCATTTGGCAACTCGGAGGGCAACTGGCTCGTGGTGGACACGCCCTCTGCGACAACGCCTGCTTCCGTCGCCATTCGCGTTAACGCGGGCAGTCTGCCGCAGGGAACTTATCAGGGCGCGGCCATCGTTGAGACCGCGTCGGTCGGATCGGCAAAGGTCCCCGTCATTTTGACAGTCGGTCCGCCGGCGGTCCTCCGGTTGCAGCCTGCCGGCCTCTCGTTCAGTTACCGGATCGGAGATCCGGCGCCCGGCGCGCAGGCGGCGAAGATCGATTCGAATACGACGACTCCTCAGACATTTTCGGCAAGCGCGTCGACAAGTGACGGGGCGCTTTGGCTGAGAGCCGCCGCCGGGCCCAGTACAACGCCCGGACTGGTCAGCGTGGGAGTTGACGCTTCCGCCCTCATGCCGGGTTCATATACCGGGATTGTCAGCGTTGCGCCAACCAGCAGCGCGGCAAGTCCGCAACCGATCATCGTGACTCTGACGGTTCTTCCAGCGTTCCAGCCCACGATCACTACCGTCGTGAGTTCGGCTAGCCTCACCACCGGTCCCGTTACGCCGGGGGAATTCGTCACGATTTTCGGCTCGACTCTCGGGCCCGCGTCGCCAGTAACGGCTCCGCCCGGCGTATTTCCGACATCGCTGGGCGGGACGACCATCATGTTTGATGGAATACCCGCCCCAATGTTCTACGCATCCCCGGGGCAACTCAGCGTGCAGGTCCCATACGGAATCGCGACCGGGCAAACCTCGGTGACCGTCAGCCGCAACGGGGCGACCTCGCCCGTGACCAACCTACCAACAGCGGCGGATCGTCCGACGCTGTTTACGACAAACACTTCGGGCAGAGGACAGGCTGCGGCGCTGAATCAGGATTTCTCCGCTAATTCGTCATCCCATCCGGCGGCGCGGGGATCGGCCATCGTTCTGTACGGAACGGGGGAAGGGAAGACGAATCCCGTGAGTGTGGAGGGAACCTTCACCAGTTCGACACCTCCTTTCCCCCGGCCCCCCTATCCCGTGGCTGTCAGCTTCGGTGGGGTACCCGCCGTGGTCTGGTACGCGGGTGAAACGCCAGGAGCCGTATCCGGGCTCATGCAGATCAACGCGACAGTTCCCGTGGGCGCGCCGGCGGGACCGGCTGTCCCGGTAGTCGTAACCATCAACGGGCAAAGCAGCCAGGGGAACGTGACGGTAGCTATCCAGTGAAGTCTCTATGCGTTTGTAAAATGAGGAGATGGCCGAACCGACCCCGACAGTCGCCAGTTTCGAAACCTGCCTCGACGAACTCGAGAAAGTGGTCAAAGAACTCGAATCGGGCGATCTGCCGCTGGACCGCTCACTGGAGCTTTTCTCCCGCGGGATGCAGTTGAGCGATTCGTGCCGTAAACAACTGGAAGAGGCTGAAACACGCGTGGAAATGCTGATTCGCAAGGAGGGAACATACCAGCCCGAGCCGTTCCGACCCGAGAAATGATGCCGCTGGCTGAATTTCTCTCCGAACAGCAGTCGCTCGTCGACGCCGCGCTCGACCGGCTGAGTCCGCGCGAATCCACGCTTCCGGAAACCATCCATCGCGCCATGCGATACAGTCTGTTTGCCGGCGGGAAGCGCATCCGCCCGATCCTGTGTCTGCAGGGGGCCTTCGCGATCGGGGACGATGCGCCGGGTGTGGTGAACGCGGCGTGCTCGCTCGAGATGATCCACACCTACTCGCTGATCCACGACGATCTGCCGGCGCTCGACAACGACGATTTTCGGCGCGGCAAGCCGACCTGTCACAAGGTTTTCGGCGAGGCGATGGCCATTCTCGCGGGAGACGCGCTTTTCACGCTTGCCATTCAGACGCTGGCCATCATTGAAGGCCTGGACAGCGCGGCGAAAGTGGCGCTGATCCGCGAGCTTTCCTTTGCTTCCGGCACCGTGGACGGCATGATCGGCGGGCAGGTCACGGATATTGAGGGCGAGCGGCAGCCTCCCTCCGCGGAACTGCTCGATCGCATCCACAGGGCGAAGACCGGGGCTCTGCTGCGCGCGAGCGTTCGCATGGGCGGGATCTGCGCCGGTGGCGACGAGCCGCAACTTCGGGCTCTTTCCGCTTATGGCGAGCACGTCGGCCTCGCGTTTCAGATTGTGGATGACATTCTCGACATCGAGGAGTCTTCCGAGGCTCTGGGCAAGACGGCCGGCAAGGACGTCGCGCAGGGCAAGATCACGTTTCCAGCCGTTTATGGTCTCGATGCCTCGCGCGAGATGGCGAGGGAAGAGTGCCGCAAGGCGCATGAAGCGCTTGCTCCGTTTGGCGATCGCGCGCTGCGATTGCACGAGATTGCGGATCTGATCGTCTATCGAAAGTCTTAGGCGCAATGAATAAGCAGCGGCTCGACCGCTGGATGGTCGAACATGGTGCCGCCGGGACACGGGAGAAGGCTCAGGCTTTGATCATGGCCGGAGAGGTGCTGGTCAATGGCCAGAAGGCTTCCAAACCGGGCCAGCTTGTGGCGACCGATGCTCGCGTCGAAGTGCTCGCCCGGTTGCGCTACGTAAGCCGCGGCGGGCTGAAACTGGAAGGCGCTCTGGCGCGGTTCGGCGTCAACGTCACGGACGCCGTGTGCGCCGACTTTGGCTCTTCCACTGGCGGCTTCACGGATTGTCTGCTGCAAGCGGGCGCCGCGCGAGTACATTCGATCGACGTCGGCAGCGGGCAACTCGATTGGAAGCTGCGGAACGATCCACGCGTGGTGGTCCGCGAAGGTGTAAACGCCCGATACATTGAGCCTGCCGATCTTGGGGAGCCTGTCGATATCGCCGTCTGCGATGTCAGCTTCATTTCAGCGACGCTGATTATCCCGGCCATGGTTCGGGTCCTGAAGCCCGATACGGGCCGTCTGATCGTACTGGTCAAGCCGCAGTTTGAAGTGGGCAGGGGACAGGTGGGCAAGGGCGGTATCGTGCGCGATCCGGCTCTGCACGAAGAAGCATGCGCCAAAGTTCGAGCTCTTGTGGAAGAGATGGGCTTTGCGACAGATATCATGGAAAGCCCGATAACCGGAGCTGAAGGGAACAGGGAGTTTCTCCTCTATGGCCATCGTTAAGACCGTTGGTATTTTTGCCAAGCCGAACTCCGCGAAAGCGGTGAAACTCGTTCCTGAATTGCTGCGGTGGCTCGCCCGGCATGGGATCGAAGCGCGGTTCGATAATGAAACGGCGCGTTACGCCGGGATGCTGGTCGGGCTCGACCGGCAGCACGTGCCGGCGGGTTGCGATATGGCGATCGTGCTTGGTGGCGACGGCACGCTGCTTTCGGCGGCCCGCGCGGTCGGTAACCGCGCCATTCCGCTGCTGGCCGTCAATCTGGGCGGGCTCGGTTTCCTCACCTCCATTACCACAGAAGACCTGTTTCCGGAACTGGAGCGGGCGCTCACCGGCACTCCTAAAATCACGCGGCGCAAGATGCTGCGCGTTTCGCTGATTCGCGAGAGCGCCGTAGTGGCCGAATATCAGGCGCTCAACGATGTTGTCATCGCCAAGTCATCCATTGCGCGCATTGTCGATCTCGAGACCTGGGCCGACGACAGCTTCGTGTGCGAATACAAGGCCGACGGTCTGATCATCTCGACGCCCACCGGCTCGACGGCGTACTCGCTCTCGGCGGGAGGGCCCATCGTGTATCCCACCGTGAACGCCATTTGTCTGACGCCGATCTGTCCCCACACTCTGACCAACCGTCCGCTGATCATCCCCTCGGAGATGAAGGTGAGAGTGGTCAGCAAGGCAGGCGGCGAAGAGGCGTTTCTGACGGTGGATGGCCAGGTGGGAAGCCCACTCGAAGCCGGCGACGCCGTTGAGTGCGATATTTCGGATTTCGATGTGCTCCTCGTGCGCCCACCCCATAAGACGTTCTTCGACGTGCTGCGGCAGAAGCTGAAATGGGGCGAGCGTTGAGCGGCTGGTGAGCGCTCAGGGTCAGAGGAGCGCCCGGTCGAGCACAGTCAAATCATCGATCAGGCAATCGGGGGAACAAGACTCGAGGTCACCGGCCGGGGTGACGCCGGTGCGAACCGCCACGGATTGAACCCGGTTCTCGCGCGCTGCCTGCACATCCTGCGGGGCGTCGCCGACGAGGGAGATGCGCGACGCCGGGCCGATCAGGCCTTCACGGCGCGCCCTTTCGATCGCGATCGCCGCCAGTCCGCCGCGCGTCGGAGCCATCTCACCGAACGCGCCATAGCGGAAATAATGGCGTACACCCGCGCGTTCCAGCTTCCGCCATCCGATGCGAGTGAGATTGCCGCTGACGACTGCCAGCACGTCGCCGCGCGCTTCGAGTTCGCCCAGCAGCGCCGACGCGCCCGGACAGGTTTTGTCGCTCAGGTCATCCGGGACAGTCGCTTCGTAGATCCCTTGGGCGGCGTCGATGATCTCCGGCATGCTCGACGCGATGCGGGAATCGTCGAAGCCTTCCGCGCGCAGCATCAAAGTCAGAATGTCAGGATCGAGCATGCCGTGAACCGGAATGCCATCCGTGCTGGTTGCGACGCCGGTAACGACCCGGACGGCTTCGATCAGAGCCAGACGATGATGTGGGCCGGCGCGCCGTACCAGCGTGCCGTCGATATCGAAAAGAATCAGCGAGGGAGTCATGAATGGATACGCGCTTTGCGGGCGAACTCTTCTTCGGGCGCGAGCACGAGGTGGTTGCGCCCATGGACCTGGAACCAGACGATCCCCAAAAGAAACCACACGGCGGCGCCCACGACACCGAGCCGGTAATCCCGATTCAGGAACAACGCCAGAAGCGTGACAGCCGCGATCAGCAGGGACGCGGCAGCCCCTGCGATCCCCAGCGGACTGCGGTACGGTCTTGCAATGGACGGAAAGGACGATCGCAGCCGCAAAAACGAAATCATCTGCAGAATGTATGCAATGACCGCCCCGAACACGGCCATATTCAACAGGATCGCGCCGGTGGGGCTCTTCTGCCCGGCATAGTGAATCGCAAGAGCGGCGGCGAAGCCCGACACGGAGCCCGCGATCAGCGCGCGTTCCGGCGTTTGCCTCGTTCCGTGCGTGACGGAGAGCGGAGTCGGGAAGTAGCCTGCCCGTGAAAGCGAATAAATCTGTCGCCCATAGGCGTAGATGATCGCGTGGAAACTCGCCGCGAGTCCCGCGCACGCGAAGACTGCCAGAACTTTCGCGAAAGCTACCGGTCCGAAGATGGTCCGGAAACCCAGCAGCAGCGGCTCGTCGGAGAGGCCCACCACTGCCGACCCCGGTTCGATTCCCGCGTTCAAGATCACCGTGAGGAAGGCGAAGAGGACGAGCGTCGCGAGTCCGAGCCACAGACCTTTCGGCATATCGCCGACGGGATCGTGCGCTTCCTCGGCTGCCAGGGGCAACTGCTCGATCCCGAGATAGACCCACAATGCGAAGGGCAGGGCGCGCAATATGCCGCGCCAGCCGTGTGGCAGCCAACCCGCGCTCC
Source organism: Bryobacteraceae bacterium (assembly GCA_035547415.1). Classification (GTDB taxonomy): domain Bacteria; phylum Acidobacteriota; class Terriglobia; order Bryobacterales; family Bryobacteraceae; genus BOG-234. The sequence goes on from DASZUZ010000152.1 coordinate 7,173, forward strand.
CGAGAGCCCATCCCCGCAGATTGAAATGCGGGATAGCGCCGATGAAGAAGACGAG
>DASZUZ010000153.1:0-3714 GCA_035547415.1 Bryobacteraceae bacterium
CAACAAAGACAGCCTCCTCGCAAAAGCGATGGGTAAGAATATATCAGCTTTTGTCAATGAATGTTGACGTTTCGTCCCAGGGAATTCATCGTTGACGAATGCTTACATTCAGACCCGGCATTTATTGAGTTACACGCCCAATGGAGACTGCGCCGTGACGCAGGCAGGCATAAGACACGCCAGCCAGCATGCCCGAACACGGCTGGCGCGAGTCTGGTTATCTCAGCCGGCAGAACAGCGGCGTCGTCGTCCCGCGAGGCGCAGGCAGACTGCGCGTCCTCTCGTTACTGAACCCACACGGAGATCCGATTGGCTGACATACTACCGATCATGATTTCCACAGCCGCCGCGCCGGCGGTCGCGCCAGCGGGAATTCTGAGGTTGACCTGAATCGCCCCGGCGATCAGAAAGGGAGCGCCGCCGGCATAAGCCACGTCCGCGTTTTGCCCTCCGACCGTAGCCGTCACGGTCTGGCGGACAGTCCCGAACGGCGCCGACACGTTCAGAAAGCCATCACCCGGACCGTCATTGAGGACACCCGCGCCTGACCCATACAAGCTGACAACGGAACCCCGAGGCGCCGGATTGGAGGCCGAATTGATCGTGCCATCCTGATTCACGATGGCTCCCGGCCCAGAACCGGACGCATCCGCTGTAAAGAATCCGGGCATACTATCGGCCACGGCGAGAACCGCCCGGTTCGATTCAATTCCGTCCACAGCCACGGACAACGCGACAGAGCCAGCACCCACCCGCTGCGGGACAATCGCATTCACCTGTCCGGGCGAGACTGACAGGATTGGACACAACAGACCGTTCGCGTAAACCTTCGTGCTTCCCAGCGAAGATGGAATCTGATTATTTTCAACAGCGGCAATCTGCGTCTGGCGCGCGAGGCGATCTCCGAAGATGGTCACGATTTCTCCCGATGCCACCATGGCTCCATCCTTATAGCTCGCCGAACTGACCGCGCCGCCCACGTTGATGACTGGCGGAGACGCAGGTACGCTTCCCGTGATCCGTCTGATCCGCCGATTATTCTTTTCGAGCACGTATACGATGTTGCCCTTCGCCTCCGCGAGTTGATTCGGGAAGTTCAAGTATGCCGACTCCACCGACCCTCCGTCTCCGGCGAGACCATAAGAATTTCCCAGGCCCACGTTGTCGATACAGGACTGCCGGCAGAGACCGCGGCTCGAAAAAATGAACCACAATGCGTTGTCGTCCGTGATCGCCGCTGACGTAAGGCCAACAGGGCTCGAACCGTCGGGGACCTGCAGGAATTGCCGCGAACCGGCGGCCGTCAGATTGAAGAAAGACCCGTTCGTATAGGCGTAAACAGTTCCCGAGCCGTCCACCGCAAGATCCAGCACCTGCCGCCCGGAGATTGTCAGGGTTACCGCCGGTTTGCCCGGAGCGAGCACATAGACTGTTGAGCCCTGAGCTGCATAGACCGTGCCGTTCGGAGCAACGGCCAGACCTGAAGACCCGCCTGCACTGACGGCCGCGATTTGTGCAGCGGAATCGATCCTGTAAACCGATCCGTTCGAAGAGAAATAGATCGTTCCGTCGCTCGCGGATGCGATATGAGCGATCGAGGCGAGAGGCGTCGCCAGCGCGGGGCCCGGAGCCACACTTCCGCACGCACCGTTTCCGGCGAGTGTTTTCAACTTACCCTGATCATCGACCATCCGCAGTAAACAACGATCGCCGATCAGCAGATGTCCGGCCGGGTCCGTTCCAATGGAACTCGCGTTGAAGCTCGCGGTCAAAGCCGGCGTTCCGTCGGGCCAATAATAACTGCCGCTGCCGGCCACCGCCGTTACAGATGCGTCCGGCGCCAGCCTGTTCAGTCCGCCGGACTGATAGAAATACACATTGCTCGCGGCGTCAATGCTCGCGATGTTTCCCGCCAGGCCCGTTACTTTGAAGATCTTTCTGGCCGGCGTCACTCGCCACGCATCGAACCGCGAAGTCTGCGAACCGATCAGCAGATCGCCCGCCGGGTTGAACGCCATGCTGGTAATGGCCGGGAGGCTCACCGTGGCTGCATCGGCTCCGTCCGTCACGGCGCCGGAGGCAGAGGCCGATCCAATGACCGTGCCGATCGCGCCGTCGGGCGAGACCCGCCGGACAACGCCGGTTGCCGTAGGCGCAACGGACGTACCGCCTCCAATGTAGACATTGTGCGCGGCATCGACCGCGAGGACCGTCAGGTTCGAAAGATGGGCGCTTGCAGCCGGCCCGCCATCGCCGTCATTGGCGCCGCCCCCGGGCGCGCCCGCGAACAGCCGAATCGATCCGTCCGTGCCGATCTTTCGAACGCGAAAGAGGTCTCCTTCCGCAATGTAAATGGAGCCGTCCGAATCGACAGCCAGACCATAGACCGGCCCGGACGGAACGGAGAGGGCGTCGCCATCGGTCACCGCGGTCGCGGGTAATCCGTTTCCCGCCACCGTTTGAATCACGCCATTCGAGTCGATCCTGCGGATCCTGTTGTTGCGCAGATCCGCGAAGACCACGCCGCCGCCGGGGTAGCAGGCGATCGATAAGGGATTCCAGACCTTCGCCGCAAGGGCAGGACCGCCATCTCCGCTGAACCCCGTTACGCCCGTGCCGGCGTAAAGATGAAGGATGCCGTCCGGCGTCACTCGATAGATCCGCGCAATCGAGGTGACGTAAGTCGAACCATCGGCGCAAGCCGCCGCGGAGCTAACCGCAATGTGCGAGCCGGCTGCCGGGATGCCATCTTCTGAACCGCCTCCGGCGACCGTGTCGACCACGAGTTGCGCGGCCAATGGAAGGCTGAGCGACAGGATCAATGCAAGAGAGGGGAAAATGGAACGGAATACCCGGAAATGCCAGCGCACCCGGCAATTCTAACAGCAGGCCTGAAGCGATCCATTTTATTGTGCTTTATTTTCTATATAGACCGCCACGAGCAGTGGACGAGTAAGCTTCGATCCCGGAATTCGACGACGCGCGAGGCCGCTCACGTTCAACAGAAACGGACGTCCTGTCCCCGCTGAGTTGAGCCGGCCACAGGGTCGAGACTAATCTGGAAGCTATGCATCGACGCCGTTTCGTGTCCGCCGCCGCCGGGGCGTTCGCCTCTTTCCAGCTCGATTCCGCCGCCCGCGCGGAGAAGGCCGCGAAAGCGGTCGCCGGGAGATCGGCGGAAGCCGTGGCGCAGGACGAGGACTTCTGGTTCAAGATCCAGGAAGCATTCACGATCGACCGCACGCTGATCAACCTGAACAACGGAGGCGTTTCGCCCGCGCCCCGGATCGTGAAAGACACGGAAATCCGGTATCTGGAGATGCAGAACATGAATCCGACTTATTACATGTGGCGGATTCTCGATCCGGGACTGGAAACCTGCCGGCGGCGACTGGCGCAGACGTTCGGCTGCGATCCGGAGGAGATCGCGATCACGCGCAACGCGAGCGAAGCCCTGGAGATCGTGCAGTTCGGTCTCGATCTGAAAGCCGGCGACGAAGTGATCACGACGAATCAGGATTATCCGCGGATGATTACGTCGTGGCAGCAGCGCGAGCGGCGCGACGGCATTGTCCTGAAGCAACTCAAGTTTCCCGTACCGCCGCCGAGCCTGGATTTTCTGGCGAAGCTGATTGAAGACGCGATCACGCCGAAGACGAAGGTGATCCACATCTGCCAGATCACCAACCGCACGGGACAGATCTTTCCGGTGAA
>DASZUZ010000154.1:0-5788 GCA_035547415.1 Bryobacteraceae bacterium
CAGGGACCGTGGTGGCGCTCGAAAAATCGGGCGAGTCTCTGGTCAGAGTGGCGCGGGCAGTCGAGGACTTCGAAGACGGATCGGCATTTGCGCGATCGTTCGCCTACGCAACCGGACCGGCACTGGGCCTGCTTCTGGACCGTTTCGATGGTTCGTGGCGAAAGAACATTACAAAAGATACGAACCTCGGTCTGTTGCTCAGTCAGGCGTTGAAACTCAACGCCGGCGCGCGAACGATCAACGAGGCTGAAATACGAGCGCAACGTTACGGCTTTGCTGCGGTGTCGCAGGGTGAGCACCAACGGGCGATGCGAACGCAAGCCCTGTTCGCGCAGTATCGGGCGCGCTTCCTGGATGGACCCGTTCTCGAATTTCCCAGGACCGCGGAGCTAAGGCGCTCATTTAATCCCGGCAGCCTGGTTTCGCTCGGAGATGCCGGCACAGTCTACCCGACCGGAACGTTTGTCAGCCGTTGGGGCAGGCTTCAAGTCGAAGACGTTGGCGCGTTGCTCGCACCCGACAATCAATCGTTACGGGTAACCGCGCCGGCGGATAATCAGGCGCGGCCTCTGACCGGACCTGGATGGCGATTGGAACTGAATTCCGGATGGGCGATAAAACCGGGCGCGAAGCCCGGTAGTTTCGTCGCTGCACCCGAGTAGTCGCGGGTCGAAATGCCGGCATGCCCGAATCGACGTGTGCCGGAATCGGCCCGCAATTATATTCATGGTGCGGGTGCTGGCCGCTAGTCGCGTACGACCGTCACCGTAACGTCGTACGCTCGCAACCTTCCCCCTTTGGCGCAGGAGCCAGTCACTTAAGAGAATCAATGCGTTACCGCGATTCAGCGGGTTCGTCATGTTATCCTACGCATTCAGTTTGAGGCCGCTCCCGCGAGCGCGTTCTCTCTGCAATCACCCCACATCTATGAAGCTTACGTGGACCAAAACCGACGAGGCGCCAGCGCTCGCGTCGTACGCGCTGCTACCTGTTCTGCGAGCGTACTTCAAAGGAACGGGGGTGGAGATCGAAACAGCCGACATCTCGCTCGCCGGCCGTATCATCGCCGCCTTCCCCGAGTATCTGACGCAGGACCAGAGGATTCCCGACGAGTTGACCCGCCTGGGGGAACTGGCCAAAACACCGGAGGCCAACATCGTCAAGCTGCCCAACATCAGCGCCTCGATTCCGCAACTCCGGGACGCGATTGCGGAACTGCAGGCGAAGGGCTACAACATTCCCAGCTATCCGGACGCCCCCTCCACGGAGGAGGAGCGTGCGGTGCAGGCCAGGTTTGCCGGTGTCCTCGGCTCGGCCGTGAATCCCGTGTTGCGCGAAGGCAATTCCGACCGGCGCGCGCCCGGGTCCGTGAAAGCGTTCGCGCGGAAGCATCCGCATAAGATGATGAAGCCCTGGCCGGAATCCGGCTCGGTGACGCGCGTCGCGCACATGAGCGACAAGGACTTCTTTGGCAGCGAGAAATCCGTGACCGTGAACTCGGCAACCGGGGCGCGTATCGAATTCGTGGATTCCGCGGGCGCGGTGAAAGTTCTGAAGCAAAGGATTCCGCTGACCGCGGGCGAAGTTCTCGACTGCGCGGTCATGAACGTTGCGGCGCTGCGGAAGTTCTATGCGGAGCAGATGGCCGCCGCGAAAGCGGACAACGCGCTGTTCTCTCTGCATCTGAAGTGCACGATGATGAAGGTCTCCGACCCGATCATGTTCGGGCACTGTGTGGCGGAGTATTTCGCCGATGCCCTGCGGAAACATGCCGGCGTGCTCGCGGAGATCGGCGCCAATGTCAACAACGGACTGGCCGACGTGCTCAGCAAGCTCGAGCAGCTTCCAGCCGGGAAAAAGGCTGAGATCGAAGCCGATATCGCAGCCTGCTACGAACAGCGTCCCGGTCTCGCGATGGTGGATTCGCGCGCTGGCAGGACCAACCTGCATGTTCCCAGTGACGTGATCATCGACGCATCGATGCCGGTTGTGATCCGTGATGGCGGCAGGATGTGGAATAAAGAGAATGGGCTGCAGGACACCGTCGCCGTGATCCCGGACCGCTGCTACGCCACCATCTATCAGGCGGTGATCGAGGACTGCAAGCAGAACGGACAGTTCGATCCGGCGACCATGGGCAGCGTGTCCAACGTCGGGCTCATGGCTCAGAAGGCCGAAGAATACGGTTCGCACGACAAGACGTTCGTGGCGCCCGGCAACGGCGCGATTCGCATCGTGGACGACGGCGGCAACACCCTGCTCGAACAGACCGTCGAGCAGGGCGATATCTTCCGCGCCTGCCAGACGAAAGACGAGCCCGTCCGCGACTGGGTGAAGCTGGGCGTGACACGCGCGCGGGCGACCGGCGCACCCGCGGTGTTCTGGCTCGATCCGGATCGCGGCCACGATGCGCAAATCATTCGTAAGGTGAAAGCCTGTCAGGCCGACTACGATCTTTCCGGCCTGGACCTCAGGATCCTGAAGCCCGTGGACGCGATGAAATTTTCGCTCGAGCGAATTCGCCGCGGCGAGGACACCATCTCCGTCACCGGTAACGTGCTTCGTGACTATCTCACCGACCTGTTCCCGATTTTCGAGTTGGGGACCAGCGCCCGTATGCTCTCGATCGTGCCGCTGCTCCAGGGCGGCCAGTTGTTCGAAACCGGCGCCGGCGGTTCGGCGCCCAAGCACGTGCAGCAGTTCCTGAAAGAAGGTCACCTTCGCTGGGACTCGCTCGGGGAGTACTGTGCGCTGGCGCCATCTCTGGAACTCATGGCGGCAAAAACCGGCAACTCGCGCGCGCGCATCCTTTCGAAAACGCTGGACGAAGCCATCGGCCAGTACCTCGAAGGCGCCCGTTACCCTTCGCAGAAGGTGAACGAGATCGACAACCGGGGTTCCACGTACTACCTCGCGCTGGCGTGGGCGAAGGCGCTCGCCGCTCAGGACGAGGACGCGGACTTGAAGCAGCGCTTCGCGCCGGTAGCCGCCGCGCTGGCGGCGGCCGAGGGCAGGATCACGCAGGAGTTGCTGGCCGCGCAGGGCAAACCCGTGGACATCGGCGGCTACTATATGCCGGACGACGGTAAGTGTGCCGAAGCGATGCGGCCCAGCGCCACGCTGAACGCGATCGTAGATGGCGTGTAGGTTTTTCGCCGTGCGGGGCGCGGGCGCTCACCGTTGAGCCGCGCCTTCTTCGCGCGAAATCGGCGCTCCGAAAACACACGACGGATGATCAGCCGGCACTTTGCGAGCCGGTGGCGCCGGCCTTCGCGTAGATGTGGCGCACGGCAAACTGCGTTGCCTGCGCCCTTCGCCGCACGATAACAACGGCAACCTTTTCATCCGCGGTGCGGCCAGGCCCTTCGCCCGTGAAAACGGTCGTGCCCGGAGCACCCTGCACGCGCAGCGTCAGCGAGCAGCCATCGTGTTCCCATCGAACCCACCAGCTCTCATCGGTCTTCGCCCGGTGCACGCCGTGAATGTGCTGGTATCCGTTCTGCTTTTCCGGAATACCCTCTTCCGATAACTGCGTGCCGAGCGAAGTCGTCAGCGTGCCCCGGGCGTGAAACGCCCAGTCATACTGGTGCTCGCTGCCGGACGCGCACTCGAAGGTGTCCGCGATCTCCGGACCACGCAGTTCCAGACTCCGCGTCAGCGCAACACCGTCGTACACGCGCATCGCCGCAGCCTTCAGCTTCGTGCCTCCCGCGCCGGCCTTCCACTCCACCAACTCTCCGTCCGCGTTGCCCTGAAGTTGCCCGTCCACGCAGACCGTGTTGTGCGCAATCGTGCTCCGGTACCACTCGCCGTGCAGCGGGGCTCCATAGTTGATCGAACCCGGATCCAGCCCGAACGTGGCGCCGAATCCGCTGGTCACTACGTTGAGCTTGTCCGGATGCCCGTGTCCCAGACCATGTAATCCGAACCGCACGGCCGCCGTGACCTCCGGCGACCGGAGTACCGCATACCCGGCTTCCTTCAGAAGAATACTTTCCGACGGGATCAGCGGCAGGTTGGATGCCGGCAGCTCCGGCGCCCCGTAGAGCAGCGCGGTGACCGTGGTCCGTTTTCCCTCGCGCGCGACTCGTCCATATCGGGGGTCGTGCCACCGGGCAAACCCGATCTCGTACAAATCCGCAAAACCGGCGATCGCCGGGCCCGGATTGTCGTTGAATCCCGGCGTGCTGCCATCCTGCATCGCCAGCGCGAGCGGCGCCTCGAACATCGACCGGTAGCGGTCGTCGGCGTACAGGTCAATGCCGTTGTGCCGCGCCGCTTCGGCCAGCGTCGACAGCGCTGTCATCGCGTAATGCTGGTACCCGAGAGATCCCTCATACCAAAGCCCGCCGGGCAGCACATAGCGGGACATCAGCGCGTGGAACCCACGCACCGGGTGATCCAGCGCTTCCGCGACCAGATCCTTGTCCCCGAGGGCAAACCCGACGCACGCGATCGCGCTGTCCTTCCAGCACTGGATGTTCGGCAATCGCGCATAGCTCCTTCCGATGATCGTGTCGGTCAGAGGGTACAACAACTCATTCACGACGTGCGTGCGATCGGCGTCGGACAGCGTGTCCCGAATCAGCGAATATCCCCACGCAACCGGAATCGTCCACGTGCTCTCATCGAGCGTGGTGCTCAAAACACGTCCCGCATTGACGGAATCGTTGCCGAGGTTGTCGCGGTGCGGGTACTTCCCATACTGCTTCGAGTAGCCGAGCAGCAACTCCCGAACCTTCGCCGCGAACTCCTGCCTGCCCGTGATCCGGAACGCCAGGCCCATGTTTCTCATCGCCGTGGCGTTGGCCGAATGGATGCGGGTCAGATACACATCGTCGTACGGATAGCCGGTGTAGACCGTCCCGCAGTAAGGACACCGGTGCCGTACCGGAGACTCCGGTTCCAGAGTGACCCCATCCTTCTTGCAGACATACCAGTGCCCCCACTGCCCACCCCGGGAAGGCACATCGACTTTCGCTGTCAGCGCCGTCTCGGCATCCCGCAACAACTGCGACATGGCTTCGCGCGCCCAGGGAAGCCGGGCAGCCTTGTCCTTCGCCGCATCGATCTCACTCTGAGTGACAAGGAGGTAGTTCGCCGTATCGCCAGCTGCCACCAACTTCGCCCCGGCGCTTATAGCCGCGGCAAACAACAGATCACGCCTGCGCAATCATTCCTCCCTGCATCGGTTCGTTCCCAATTGTACGGTAGCCCGGCCTGGCCAGCACGCACACGCCGACCGCGGGTAATCCAGTTCCCCGGCGCATAGAACGAATCGTAGCGAGCGTGGTTCTGGTCCGAACTGCTCAGAGCATTGTCATGAACTCCGGATGCGGAAGCAGCAACTGTGCGTGCGTGACAGTGGCCGGAGCCAGGTTCAACCCCGATCGCGCCGCCAGAATTATAAAAGGGTGGTGGGCGACCGGTTCCTGTAAGACCCGATGGACGGCTCGTTCCAGTCGAGAACCGACCTTTCGATGCGACCGCAGCCACGCTCGACCCCCATTCTGGCCAGATGGCAGAGCAGGTGCGGAACCGGTTCCTTTCCCCGAGAATGCTGCTTGACGCAAAGGTCTTCGAGGCAAAGGCGGGGTTTTGGCGAGGAAGGTCGAGTAGTTCTGTAAGAATAGGACAAAACCGATGCATTCGGCGTCGTCGCATGCGAGCAGGACTTGGGCGGCCGGGCGGGGGCCGAAGAAGGGTCGGGCGAAGCTGTTCCTCGGCGATGGTGACGGCGTGGAAGAGGCGTTCGCGATCGGCGAACTGACGGATGCGTCGGTTTCCG
>DASZUZ010000155.1:0-3518 GCA_035547415.1 Bryobacteraceae bacterium
CACCTCAACGGCATTCTGTTCCTCAGTCACCTGAGCGCGCTCAAGCGCGATCTGATCAAGCGGAAGATCAGGAAGCTTCAGAAGGCTGGAGAGTGGGAGTGAGCCGTTGAAGGTCGTTTTTCTCGGCACGCCGGAGTTTGCTGTCCCGACGCTGGAACGAATCCTCGAGGCAGGCCACGGCGTGCTCGAAGTCGTCACGCAGCCCGACCGTCCGAAGGGCCGCAAGCAGGAGATGACGCCGTCTCCCGTGAAAGCCGCGGCTTTGCGGCACGGTCTGCCAGTCTTTCAGCCCGAACGGATCCGCCGCGCGGAAGCCGTGGAACATCTGCGGGCGCTCGCGCCCGATGTGATGGTCGTGGTGGGCTACGGACAAATTATTCCGCAAAGCATTATCGACATTGCGCCTCTCGGGATCATCAACGTGCATGCGTCTCTGCTGCCCGAACTGCGCGGCGCGGCGCCCATACAGTGGTCGATTGCGCGCGGCGATAAGCGAACGGGCGTAACGACCATGCGGATCGACGCGGGCCTCGATACCGGCGACATCGTCGAGCAATGGGAAACGGCGATCGGTCCCGAGGAGACAGCCCCGGAGCTTTCCGCGCGACTCGCCGAAGCGGGAGCCAGCCTCCTGGGCAGGACACTCGCCGGTCTTTGTTCGGGCAAGGTGCGGCCGGTCCCGCAGGACAACGCGCGCGCCACGCTGGCGCCGATTCTGAAAAAAGAAGACGGCCGCATCGACTGGAGCCGTTCCGCCCGCGAGATCCACAACCGGATTCGGGGTTTTCAGCCATGGCCGGGAGCGTATGCTTCGTTTCGCGGTCAATCGATTCACCTCTGGAGGTCGCGCCTCGTCCCGCAACGCTGGGACCGGCCGCCCGGGTCGCTGGTTCATGAGGGCGGCGTCTTCGCCGTAGGCGGAGATGGCGCCGCTCTCGAATTACTGGAAGTTCAACTCGAAGGCCGCAGGAAGATGCCGGCGGAAGTTTTCGCCAACGGCCATCGTCTGACGCAGACTGACTTACTTACGTAGCAAATAGATGAGACCTTTCGATCTACCGCTTGGATACAAATACGCCAGCACATACGCTGGCATTCGAAAACAGGAAAAGGACGATCTGGCGCTGATCGTCTCCGGAGTACCGGCCGCGGCTGCCGCCGTGTTCACCCAGAACAAGGTACAGGCGGCGCCTGTCAAACTCGCGCGCGCGAATATGCGTGTTTCCAAAGGCGTCTGCGGGGCCATTCTGGTCAACGCGGGCAACGCGAACTGCGCCACCCGTTCCGGCGATAAAGTCGCGCTGAATTCGACGAAAGCTCTCGCGAAGCTGCTGAAGCTCCAGCCCAATCAGGTACTTCCCGCATCGACGGGCGTGATCGGGGTCGAACTGGAAGAAAATCTCATTCTGGACAAACTGCAGTACCTGGTGGATAACCTCAGCGATACGGCGCTGCCTGACGTCGCGAGGGCGATTCTCACCACGGACCTCCAGCCCAAGGGGTCGTCGCGCGAGGTGACGCTGCGCCGCGGCATAGTCAAAATCGCGGGCGTGACCAAAGGTTCCGGGATGATCCATCCGCGGATGGCCACGACGCTCGGATTCGTGATGACCGACGCCGTGATCCCCCAGACGCTGCTGCGCCGCATGCTCGTTCGCGCGACGGAAGTGAGCTACAACCGGATTTCCGTGGACGGCGATACGTCGACCAACGACACGCTCATCGTGCTCGCGAACGGAGCCTCGGGCGTGCGTCCGGATCCCAAGGAAATGAGCGTTTTCGAGGAAGGCCTGACGGAGACGCTGCAGTCCCTCGCCCGTCAGATTGTGCGCGACGGCGAAGGCGCCCGGAAATTGATCTCCGTGGAAGTTCACGGAGCCATCAGCGACGCCGCGGCAGCCGCCATTTCCCGTTCGATTTCAAATTCTCCGCTGGTGAAGACCGCCATCGCGGGTTCCGATCCGAACTGGGGGCGCATCATCTGCGCGGCGGGAAACTCGGGCGTGAATTTCGATCCCACGACGGTCGATATTACGCTGCAGGACGTCAAAGTGTGCAAGGGTGGACTGGCCGCGCCCTTCGATGAGGGCGATATGAAGTTGCGGCTCGACGATACGGATGTTTCCATCGTCTTCCGGATTGCCGGCAAGGGAAAGGGCAGTGCGACTTTCTGGACCTGCGATCTGACGGAGGATTACATCCACATCAATGCGAACTACCGGACGTAGCGGGAAGGTGGGGCCGGGATTCTCGCCCCGCCGCCGGGTTTCTGCCCGGCGCGTCCTCGCTGTCCTCCTGTTCTCCGCATTGCCGGTGTACGCCGACACGCCGGCGCAGCAGCTTGAAGATCTTGCGACGGCGATCCGGACGGGCGACGCCGCCGCCGCTCTTTCCCATTTCGATCCGGCGATGAAAGACTTCGCGGCGTTGAAGCGGAACATTGAAACGCTCGCCCGGTTGCCGCAAATCGACTGCGCCATCGAAGTAAAGAACGCGCAGGGGGCCAGTCTGCAAACGGTCTGGTCCCTGCAGATGAACACGCAGGATAATGGCCCGCTGCTCGACCGTCACGGTGAAGCGCTGATTCAGATCCGTGAAATCGGCGGCACGTGGAAGATCGTCTCGATGGCCCCCGTCAGCATACTCGCCCCGCCCGACCCGACCGTCGTCGAGCGCGTCGCGACGCTAGCATCGGACCTCAGCGCAAATGACGGCGGCGGCGCGGCCGCCATCTTCGACTCAGAGATGAAAGGCTACGGCGAAATCGCCGCCAATATCGATGCGCTCACCGCGCAGGCCGACATCCTCTGCGCCATCGACGTGATTGTTGACCACGAAGCCAATGGCGTCCACAAGCTGGACGTGGATTGGTATATGGAACTGAAATCGCGCGCCGCCGATGCTCCGGCGGAGCGGCGTCGCGAGAGAGTTCAGCTGCAATTGGAGAAAATTCGGGGACGTTGGAAAATAAATGCGCTGGCGCCCCTGAATATTCTTGCTCCCATCCGCATTCCCTGATTTCCGGAACTTTTCGCCCGCGCTCGTCAAGATCAGACGTGGGAAATCGAGTCGAAGTTACAGCGCGGCGGAATTGTCCGGATTCGCCCTTTATTTGCGCATTTTTACGAGATATATGCGACAGCGCGCGTTGATCGGGGTTTATTCTGAATATGCGCCGCGCGCTTCGGGAAAATCGTGCCCTGATAATACGATCCATTGTGACGGCGGCGCTGCTCGCCGGCGGCGCTTCCGCGCGGCAGGATGTTCTCACTGGCAACTATGACAATTACCGCACCAATGCGGATCTGAACGAAACCGTTCTCCATCCGTCCGGTCTTGACCCGTCGTCTTTCGGAAAACTGTTCACTTTGTCCGTGGACGGACAAATATATGCGCAGCCTCTGTACCAGCAGAATGTCACGATCGACGGCAAGGGCGCGCATAATGTGGTTTTCGTCGCCACCACGCATAATTCCGTGTATGCGTTCGACGCGGATTCGCCGGCGCCGCCTCTGTGG
>DASZUZ010000156.1:0-2549 GCA_035547415.1 Bryobacteraceae bacterium
CTTCTCCTTAATGGCTGGCAGGGGACACAGACTGGGTGCCCGATATGAATGGTGGAAAGACTCAGTTTACGTTCGGAAAACGATGGGCGGAAATAGATTTTTTGGATTGGACGAATAGCGTTGGCGTGGAGGCGCGCGAAACGAACACAGCGTGCAAGCGTTGCCTGCGCGCTGCTTTCACTCGGCTGTGGGCGTCGCCGGTTTCGCTGGCGCTTTCGATGCGGGCAGGACCACGATATCCGATCGTTCAAACGCGAACTTGCGTCCTGTTTCATCGATCAGGTTGATCTGGCACGTGTAACGCCCGGCGGCCAGTTGCGCGAGCGGAGTCTGGAATTTCACCGGCAGAGTCTGGCCCCGTTTGGGCAGGAACGAATCCAATCGCACGGGCTGTGACTCAAAACTCTTCGTTTTTCCCCGGTAGAACGCGAGGGTGGCAGCCACGCTCGGCTTCTGGTTCGCGTCCCGTCCCGGGTCATACACTTCGAGGTAAACGTAAAGATTCTGATCCTTCCGGAACACATGCGTAATGCTCGGAATCAGTTTCTGGCCGCTCTCGACCAGGGGATCGGATTCCATGATCTTCTTTCTGGGATCGGCCGACGCGATCGAAGACTTCAGCGGCTCGCGCTGGCTGCTCCACACGACGGAACTGGTCTTGAGCTGCGCGGGTTTGTCCGGCGCGAGATCGGGAATCGTGAACTTTGTCTCGTACGTTCCCATTTTCCCGGTCTCGTTCTCTCGCGCAAGGAACTTCAGGCTGTAAGTTCCCGGCGGCACAACGAAGCCGGTGTCATACGCGATCGGGCGCGACGACAGTTGCGCCGCGGTCTGTTCGGCCAGCTTGATTTTGATCCCGTCCCGCACGACGCCCATCAGCTTCGAGTGCTCATCCCGCAGCTGTCCGATGAACTCGAGTTCCGTCTGCGCGTTGCCCTTGCTCTTGGCAAGCGCAATCTCGGAGCCGGGGATCTTCACCGCGAAAGGAACGAAATAACGGTCGCGAGCGAGGCGGAAATAATCCAGTTCGCCGTTGATCGAGAGATCGGTCAGGGGGTCGCCCAGCATGAGAGCCTGTTCGAGCTGGTTTTCCTTATCGGATGACGTGAATTTTTTGAAATCCTTCTCGCCGAAGTACCCGCTTTTGTAATCGAGCTTTGCCTGAATGCTGCTAGTCAGCTTCACCTGGACCCGGCGATACTTGCCGTCGGTCCTGCCATTCGTGCTGTAGTAGCCGAGGATGTAATAGCTGCTGATATCGTCGCGCGCCTTCTGCATCCCGAGTGCCAGATCGTTGTCGTCCACAAACAGCCGTCCTCCCGTATCGGATGCAAGGGTGGAAAGTGTTTCCTGCGAATTATCGCGGCTTCTCGCGCGACTCGAAACATTTGCGCCCTGAAACGCGCTCGATCCCCGTCCGCCCGCCGAGCTTGCGTCGCCTGCCGGCGCGGTCGCGACCAGCCCGCGCGCGTCGATAGGATAAAACGCAACGTTGGCGCGCTTTGCGGCGTTCACCGCGCTTTCGAGCTGCGCCTGATTGTCCGTTCCTGACTGTTCGATACCACTCGAGAAATAAATGAGCGCCTTCTTCTCCGGAAACGCCGCCAGGAGCTTCGCCGCGGATTGGAGCGTCACCAGTTTACGGTCGTTGTTGAAGATGTTGAATTCTGTCTCGTCCGCGTTGAACGCCGTCCCGGTATCCTCGCCGCTGGTGTCGTCGCCCCCGTTTCCGCTCAGTCCGGCAAGATCGTTCGCCTCGCCGATCGAAAACTTCTTCACGACTTCCTGCAGCCGGTCCCGGTCATCGGTGAAATCCTGCTCGATTTTGAGTGGTCCCGTACCCGCGGTCATAATGGCCACCAGGTCAGCGGGCCGCAACCGCTTCCGGATAAATTCGAGCGCCGCTTTCTGCGCACGGGCCTGCTCGGGAATTCCCATGGTGCTGAAGTCGAACAGCATGGCGACCAGCCGCCGATCCTGGAAGCGAATGATCGGCTTCGGCGCGCCGCGTTGCGCCGCAGCACTTCCCGGAGCCTGCCCCGCCGTGGCGGGGGACGGGCCGGCCGCAATCCTCACATCCTTTGTCGCGGGTACCGCCGGAAGCGGCTCATCTGAATCGAGCTTCTGGAATTCGAAAACGGAAACCTGCTGCGGTTTGCCGTCTTCGAGTACGGTGAAGTCACCCTTCTTCAGATCGGGAATGACCTTGCCCGATTTGTCTTTGACGCTTACGTCGATGATGACCAGATTCGCCGAGGAACTGAACGTTACCCCCTCCTGGCCAGTCATTCTGGCCAGCAACAGAAGCATACAAGGAACAAACAGGAGGCGCCGCATCAGAAAGTGATCCTTAAGTCCGCAGTCAGGGTTCTCATGCCAGCCGCGCCGACCGGCAGGCCTTCGTTAATGGACCCGATCAGTGTCCCGATCGACGTCACGTTCACATGGTTGAGCGGGTTCGTGGAAGCGATACGGAAAGTAAGCTGATGTCGCTCACGGAAACGGAACGTGCGGAACAGGGACGCATTCAGCGAGAAATTGGCAATTCC
>DASZUZ010000157.1:0-2516 GCA_035547415.1 Bryobacteraceae bacterium
GGAACGTTCAGGGTTCCGGAGCGCATGCCGCGTTCGTGACCGCCACCATCCATCTGCGCCGTGATCTGCACGCGAGGGCCCTTTCGGCGCACGTAGAGAGCGCCCACGCCCTTCGGACCGTAGAGCTTATGACCCGTGATCGACATGATGTCGATGTTGTCTTTGTTGACATCGACCGGCACCTTGCCGATTGCCTGCACGCCATCGGTGTGGAAGAGGACGCCGCGCTCGCGGCAGATCTTCCCGATCTCGGCGACAGGCTGAATGACGCCAATTTCGTTGTTGGCGTACATGATGGTGACCAGGATCGTTTTGTCGGAGATCGCTTCCCGCAGCATGTCGAGATCGACCAGTCCGTTGCCCTGCACGGGCAGGTAGGTGACACGATAGCCGTGCTTCTCGAGCTTTTTGCAGGTATCGAGAACCGCCTTATGCTCGGTCGCCGCAGTGATGATGTGGTTGCCCTTTTCGGCATACATCTCGGCGACGCCTTTAATGGCGAGGTTGTCGGACTCCGTGGCGCCGCTCGTAAAGATGATTTCGCGGGGCGTGGCGCCGATCAGATCGGCGATTTGTTTCCGGGCTTTATCGACCGCCTGTTCCGCCTCCCAGCCGAAAACGTGGTTGCGGCTGGCCGCGTTACCGAAGTGTTCCGTGAAGTAGGGCAGCATCGCGTCGAGAACGCGCGGGTCCATGCGCGTCGTCGCGTGGTTATCAAGATAGATGGGCGTCTTCATTTCTTCCCCTGAGTCCTTTACACAGGCTGATGCGTCGCGGGAATCACCGGATTCAAAGGCGCCGGAGGCGGCGTCAGCCGGACCGGCGCTTCGGCCAGATCCGTGATCGTAAACTTGTTCAACAGCTCAAGAATCGCTTCATGAACGCGGCGTAAAGGCTCGCGAACAGTGCAGTTATCCGATTGATCGCAGACTCCGTGCTCGGTGAAGCAGTGCGTCAGGATCACCGGGCCGTCGATCGCGCGGACGACTTCGAGAGCGCTGATCGAGCGGGGGTCGCGGGCCAGCTTATAGCCGCCGTTCGTCCCCGATACCGACACCAGAATCCGCGCTTTCGTGAGCTTCTGCAACACCTTCGCGAGCAGCGGGACCGGCAGATGATAAGCGTCGGCGATATCTTTCGCGCTCGCCGTCGCTCCGGGCACGGATGCGAGATGGCGAAGCGCGATCAACCCATAATCCGCTTTTTTGGTCAGCTTGAGCACGGCGAATCAGGACTCTTCTGGTCCTCATTCAATGCTACCGCCTCAGGCTTTTGACGTCAACAAGTTAAATTCCGACCGTTGTGGTCCGGGCACCGCTTTACTGGCGGGGCGGCGGAGCCAGCACAACCATCACGACGAGCCGGTCCGGGCCGGGATTCCGAATGGAATGCAGCACTCCGGCGCGCGCAAACGCCATATCGCCGGCAGTCACCGACTCGGTCTCTTCGCCGATCTGAATGAGGCCACTGCCCTCGAGCACGACATAGAGCTTGTCCTGCCCCTCATGAAGGTGTGGAGCGTGCTCCTGACCGGGTTCGAAAGAGTTGAGACCGGCAAAGAGGGAGTCGCCCTGCACGAGGGTGGTCTTGCCCATCTTCTCCGGCCGGAACATAGCGCGCCCCGACACGTCTTTGAAGAACATCACGTTCAGTTTAGCGATTGTCGGCATCCAGTGACGATGGCGCGGTCCGCTACAATTCCCCTTGTGCTCCGGACCGTTCAGGCTACACGATACGTAACGCCGCTGCGTGAAGGCGGGTCGCTGCCCGCGATCGTCGAAGCCGACGACCTGGGCCTCTATGTTCTCAAGTTCCGCGGAGCCGGACAGGGGCCGCTGGCTCTCGTGGCCGAACTGGTTGCAGGTGAGATCGGCCGCGCTCTCGGGCTACGAGTCCCGGAAGTTGTGCTGATTGAAGTGGACGCGGCGCTTGGCAGAAACGAGCCGGACCAGGAGATTCGCGAATTACTGCTCGCGAGCGTGGGGACCAATCTTGCGCTGGACTATCTGCCGGGCTCCATGATGTTCGATCCCGCCGCACGCGTTTCCGTCGATCCGAGGATCGCTTCGGAGGCGGTGTGGTTCGACGGCTTCATTACAAATATCGACCGCACCGCGCGGAATCCGAATCTGCTGTGGTGGCACAAGTCGCTCTGGTTCATCGATCACGGGGCGAGCCTGTATTTTCATCACGACTGGCGCGACATCGAGCCGAAAGCCGGAACGCCGTTCGCCGCGATACGCGAGCATGTCCTGCTGCCATGGGCAAACGCGCTCGACGAGGTGGATAGAGTGTTACGCTCGCGCCTGAGCGAGTCGCTGTTCCGGGAAATTCTCGATCAGGTTCCGGAAAACTGGCTCATCGCCGGATCCCGTGACGGGTATGTGGACTTCCTGTCGCGCCGGCTCGATGCAGCGGCATCGTTCGTCGAGGAGGCTCAGCGTGCCCGCGCCGCTCTCGTATGATTACGCGGTGATCCGCGTGGTACCGCGGGTCGAGCGCGAGGAGTTTGTGAA
>DASZUZ010000158.1:0-11564 GCA_035547415.1 Bryobacteraceae bacterium
CGGGATCGTGGCGATGCTGGAGGCCGGTACGAGACTGGCGTTTTCCCGCATCAGCGCGATTGAAACGCGGATCTCGGACGAGCACCGCACCGCCAATTCCATTCGGCCGATTCCTGGCCGTCCATCGCTGCTTCTCGTTGGTAATTCCTTGCTGCTCCACGCGGTCGACATGCCTCTTCTGAAGCAACTCCTTCCGGGGAATGCGCGCGCATACCGGTACGTCATCGAGCAGACGTATCTGCTCGACTGGCAATACGGAATTCGCAGACTCTTCGCGGACGGATCCCGTCCTGACAAGATCGTGGTGGTAGTGGGCGCCGTTCACGTTCGTCCGGTGAAGATCCGCGGCGATTATTCCTCTTATTACCTTTTCCGAACGGCCGATCTTCCCGAAATCGCTTCGATGCTCGATTACGACCTCACGAAGGAAAGCAGCCTGTACTTCGCTCGGTATAGTTTGTTCTTTGCTGGACGCAACAACCTGCGCAATTTTGTATTGAATAAACTGGACCCTGCATACAGTCGGATGTTGCACGCGCTCGCGACCGGCCCGGCCCCCAAAGAGAACCCCGATCTGATCGGGAGAGCCGCTTATCAGCGGCTGAGCGCCATGCGGCGCGATTGTGACGCGCATGGCGCAAAGCTCATATTCGTCATTGCGCCCGGTGCGGCCCCCGAAGAAATTGCTGCGGTGGTCAACGGAGCCCGCGACGCCGGTGTCGAGTGTCTGGTCCCCTCGCGCGGAACATCTTTCCCTCCGTCTCTGTTTGAAGACGGTTTTCATCTGAACGCGACCGGCGCGACCCGGTTCACTCATTTGCTCGCCCCGGAACTGGCAAACGATCTGGGCGAAATCGCTCGCGCCGCGAGCTGGCGGTAACACGCCGGCCTGTCTCACTCGTCGCGCGCCGTCTCTTGAACGCCTGCCGCTCCCTTTAGCTTCCCCGCGCCCTTGATGATCTGGCTTGTGCCCGAGACCACGACGCGCGCCGTTGCCTTCGAAAACACTCCGTCGGACGTCAAAGCAGTCAGCGTATAGGTGGTGGATGCGGACGGGGATACTACTGCCTTTCCCTGCGCCGGCACCGATCCGATATCCGGGTCGATGACGACCGAAGCGGCGCCGGATACCGACCAGGAAAGCACGGCGGCTCCGCCGTCGCGAACTGCCGCCGGGCTTGCCGAGAAGTTATTGATCACAGGCCCGGGCGCTCTGGTCGGATTTACGCTGTCGGCACTGTCCACCTCGATCAGTGTGACGGCCGGTACCCCGCCGTAGACGTTGCCGCAGCAGACGATACCTTTGTAGGCGCCCTTGAATTGCAAAAGGATCTGCTTGTTGGCGACAACCACGCGATACGGTGGGGGGCTGCAGGCAACGTTGATTCCACAATTGGATACCGTGTCCCATCCGCTCAGCCACTTGACGCCGTTCACCCATATATCTTGTTTGCCTCCATTGACGAGCTTCGACGCGCCCGCGGAATTAAACCCCAGTTTGATGTCGTACACTCCGTTCGGAACAGGGAACAGGTACTGGAAGTCCCCGGACGGGGGTGGGCCATAGGCCCAGCCGCGCTTCGCTCCATCCCAGATCAACTTCGTTGCGCTGCTGATTTCCTCGAACGGCGGGTAGGTCGTACTCGGAGTTGGAAGCGGAACCGTATGGTCAGCCGAGGCCCCAGGGTAGCAATTTCCTCCTGTGCAGGTGAAATACTGTGTGCCGGTCGTCCACCGTACTCCACTGCTGTCCACCGCGTATCCAGGATAGTCAGTGCCCGGCGCGATGTGAAGGGATTGTGGCTTTGCTCGAATCAACAGCGTCGTGGATGCCGAGTGGGCGGGGTTGTCGGTGGAAGTTGCGGTCACCGTTACCGTTGCGTCCTGATCCAGCGTATCCGGCGCGGTGTAAGTCCCCTTCCAGTTGTCGATACTGCCAAGTTGCGGAGAAACAGTCCAGTTCACATTTCCATAGTTCACGCTGGAGATATTAGCCGCGAATTGAACTGTTTGTTGCCGGTCCGTGGACACCGTCGCTGGAGTGATGGCTAAGTCGCCAAAAGTCACTGAAAACGAAGTTGTGGCTGTTTTCGTGTTGTCTGACGCGCTGGTTGCGGTAACCACGACCGGAACGGCCGGATCATATCCTTTGGCTGGAGCCGTATACAGGCCGTTTGCGTCAATCGTCCCCGGTCCGGAAGTGATCTGCCATTGACAGTCGGCCGGCATATACCAGCCAACGCAGTACAGTTGCTGTTTTTTTCCGGTTGTCAGGGGCTGAATCGACGGAGGCGTGATTGTGATGTGGGGAGCAGGGGATGGATCCAGCTGAATCATCACGGCGGGAAGGTCGGTGGCTGTATCGCCTCCCGATCCGCCATACTGGTCTCTCCGCCGGGCGACGATCTCCAGTTGCCCGTCTGTAACGGTGGCGGGCATTTCCAGATCCACCGGTTGTCCCGGTATCGGCGCAATAGTTGCTGGATCGAGATCGTAATAGATGATTTGCCCCTGCGTCTCGAGATGTTCTCTCCAGTGGAAACTGTAACTCTTCATCTTCGCGGTGATCTTGTATTTTCCATTCGGCACGCGCAGTCTCAGGCGCGTGTCGCCACGAGGATGATATCCGTACTTGTAGACGATCGCGTCACGGCTGTTTACCGGACCGTCATCATAAGGAGTCGCCGCTCCGGCGGTCCACAACTCGGCTACCGGATAATCCGAGTTCGGGCTGACGGTCCACCACTTTTGGCCCCGCGTATCGGTATAGTTGCCAGGCGCGGAAGTCATCAGGCCGAGTGGCCCCGCCGGGAGCACGATCAGCCTGGTTTGCGCAACAAGAGACGAATCCTCCTGGCTGGCAACCGTGACCATGATTGCCGTTGGGGCAGACACAGTCGCCGGAGGTGTGTATACGCCTGTATTGGGATCCAGCGCTCCCGCGCTGGGTGACATCGACCAGGACACGGCGGCGCTCACCGTGCCGGACAGAAAGTGTGGAATCGTGAAGGGATCCGCCCCGGCCTGCACCGCATATTGGGCGGAAGGAATGTCCAGCGCGGCGCCTCGCAATGCGACGCGAACCGAAGACGCTGCGCCCGTCGCTGTGTCGGTCGCAATGACCTGCGCGAACTGCGGAGGCGTAAAGCCCGCCACATTCGAAGCCGCTGCCGGGTTGATCAGACCGCCATCTGCCGCTGTCACATTCGACGGCGCCAGGACCGTGTCGTCCACGCCTTCGAGGTTCGAGATCAGATTCAGTCCCAGAGTATTCTGCACTTCAAGTAATGCGTCCCGCAGTTGTGGGAACGGCGGATCTGCGTCCATGGAAGCATCGAAGGCGAATCCCCCGTCCGAAGCGACCAGGCCGTATTCTTTCAGCGCTTTGATGATAAGCGCGGTAACGGGATTCGAGCCGTTGTACGCGTATGAAGCTTTGAGACGGAAGCGTCCTCCGTAGGGGATGCAATTCGCCACGCCGCAGGTGATGCTGGCGGCCCATGCGCTGGCCGGCCAGACGAATCCGCCGCCAATCTGGCTGTAATTGGTCAGCGTGACGCGGATCGGATGATTGATGGACCCGCCCGTCGCAAGAGCCTTCAAAACCTCGGAAACGCGAAGAGTATACGGGACAAGATACTGCCCTGCCGCATCCGTGGCGCCACCCGCATGGGACGGGAGATAAGTCGACATTGTGTTATAGCGAATTCCCGACGACGAAGTTGGATAGATGTTGCCGCCGCCGCTGTTGTAGATCTCGGTAATGTCACACGTGTCTGGCCGGATACCGATATAGTGGCGATCGCCCTGAGAGTAGTAATATCCCGATTCGATGTTCAGCGCCGGAATGTCCGGCACCTGATAAGACCCGTTATTCGCGGGAGTATATGCCAGACCGAAGGTGTGCCATGGCGTGTTCGAGTCCAGAAGATTCGTCGGAAAGTAAGGCCCCAGATGCAACGATCTCTTTCCTGCAACGGCGTACTGAACCCACTGCGTACTGTACTGGCTAAGAGGCAGCTTATCGACTTTGACGTTGTACGCATGATCCGGCGGCAGTACCGGACAGCCATCGATACTCTGATTGACAAACACTTTCGATGGCGCATGATACGTTCCGTCCGGGTCGATCGTGCCCGCGCTTCCGGGCGCAAGGGACCATGTAACCGCTCTGTCCGCGCTGAAGTGGAATGTGGAGTTCTGCTGGACTACGGGGGGCGCGGCCGGCGTGATTGCCGGTTGCGTCGCGGCCGCCGCGGCAGAGAACGCGATGAACAGGAGTAGAGTTACCATCACCATCCCTACTGTAATTTCTTGAGGAGCGATACGCTCGCGCCGAGCAGGTTCACGGTCCCGGCCATCGTGTCGTTGGCCACATCGGTTCCGTCACGGTCCACCAGAATATTGAATAAGCTTCCGCCGGAACACCCGGCGAGAGCCGAACCTGCCAGAATGAGAGCGGTCGTCGTTCTGGCATTGCCGCCCGCGGCGGCCGCGGTAAATATATTTGACACCGCCGGATTGAATAGTGGAGACGCTACATCCCCCTGGCCGTCGTTAACGCAACTCGCCGCGGCCTCCAGTTTCGCCTTGTCACCGGTGGAATAGGCCCCGGACCAGTAAAGTTTCAGAACGATGGTTGTTCCGTCCCAGTCTTCCGGAATCTGGGTCGCCAGAACCGCCGTCTGCTTCACGCCACTCGCAAATTGTACGACGCCCTGGCGGTAAGGCGGTGTGCCCCCACCGGCCAGCGACGCTCCTCCGGTTACCGGAAGAGACCAGTTGGGACCCAGTATGTACCCCGTACTGTCGCCGCCCGCGGCGGGAAAGAACTGTTGCTCGAGGGCCCTTGTAACAACAGGGACCCAGGTGGCTTGCGCCACGCCGTTTTGGTCGGGAGCCGAAAATTGCATCGCCTGCCCGGCCAGCGGATACGACGCAGGCAGTTGCAGCGTGTACCCTGCGGGAATGGAGGCAGGCACCGCCAGAGATATGGACTGCTGCCCGTTCGCCGCTTGCTCGAAAAGAACAATCTGGCCGGAAGCGGCTCCGTCGCCGGACAGGAATCCGCCGGGACAGTTGAAGCTGTTATTGGTAAGGTTCACCGTACACGTGCCGATGGTTGCGTTCTCTCCGATACGCCCCCACATGTTTGAGCCGACGCAGGCATAGAGATTTTCTCCGCTTGCCGCCGTCGCGTCGAAGAACAGCTCTCCGGATGCGCAAGCCGATGGCAGGGTCGACCCGACTTGTATCGGCCGGGTGTGCGTCATGGCCGAAAAATCGGGAGCTTTCGCCTGATTGTCAAGTCGTATTTGCGTCTGACCGTAGCACAAACTACCAGCGCCCAATAATATTGTCGCCAGGAATTTCATTCTTTCCTCCATCTGAGTGATCGCGAGGGTGTCCCTCGACCTCACTGCAGCATCCTGGGGCCCGCCGCCATGGCCGCAAATCGGATGTTTTGTTGAAATCAAAGGGGAAATAATGCTCTGACTGGCGTCAACGACCATGGCAGGCCTCGCTTTTCGGCTCGCGAGCTTCCTCCCGGACTGTCGGTTCAGCCACGTTTCAGGCCGGTTCATCCAGGAACCGGTTTTCGCCCGCTTTTGCTGCGTCCGTCTGGTAAAGTAAAGTTCGAAGCCGAAATACAAACTTCCGCTGTGGTCTCGAAATCTCCGTCCATTCGCCGTTTTCCATCGGCCCCGCGTGTAACATCTTCGGCATCATTCCAATCCCCGCGCCAGATCGGCGATATGGAAGGTAACGACGCCTTCCGGGTTCTCGGGTTCAAGCTGACGCTGGTCTTTCTCTTTTTTCGGCTTTCGTTAATTCACGAACTCATCGCGGCGAAATTGGGGATCAACACTTACGTCCTCTATATAACGGGTGTTCCGGCCATTGGGGCCCTGCTGTTTGCAGGAGGGCTGCGTCGCAGTTTCTCCGCGCGGGCGATGTGGTTCTGGGCGGCGTTCTGCGCGTGCATAGCTGTCGGCGCTCCGTTTAGTCTGTGGCCTGGAGCCTCGGTGCTGGAGGTCCTGGGGTTCATGAGAACCGAATTGATGACGGGCCTTCTGATCGCCGGAATGGTTCTGACCTGGGGCGAAGTGACGAGCCTGATGAACGTTTTCGCGATGGCTGCCCTCGTGAACATCGCGATCGGCAAACTCCTGAGCGGCGACGCGGGCGGTCGCCTCCAGTTGGATGTTCAGGGCGGTGTGATCAGCAATTCGAATGATTACGCAGCTCACCTCACGCTGATGATTCCGTTCCTCCTGATCGTGGTCTTTACGAAGAGGCGGGCGTTCCTGGTTCGCGCGGGCGCGCTCCTGTTCTGCTTCTATGCTCTCTACCTCATTCTTTCCACGGGATCGCGTGGCGGGTCGCTGGCTCTGATCGCGGGAGTCCTGTACGGAATTGCGCGAATGCCTGCTCGCTACCGGATTATCGCCGCCGTTGCTCTGCCGATCGGGGCGGGAGCCGTCTTCGCTGCTCTTCCCAGCGAGACGGCCGATCGCCTCGCAAGCCTTTTCAAATCGGAACCGACCGCCGCCGCCCAAACCGACGAAGCTGCCGCTTCCGCGGAAAACAGGAGCCAACTCCTGAAACGGAGCATCGAGCTGACCTTCCAGCATCCGGTTCTGGGCGTGGGAATGGGGCAGTTTCAGATCGCCGACGGAGCTGCCGCGCGGGCGGAAGGACACCACGGATTGTGGCATGAGACGCATAACGCCTATACGCAGGTGTCCAGCGAAACCGGCATACCGGCGCTGCTCTTTTATCTGGCCGCGCTTGTCAGCACATTCATCATGTTGAACCGGCTGCTCCGGAATGCTCGCCGGCAACAGCCAACACCGGAGAATCAGACCATCATTATCGCCACGCTCTGCGTACTTCTGTCCCTGACGATGTTCTCGGTCGCTATCACCTTCCTGTCACTTGCCTACCGGTTCTATCTTCCCGCCTTTACTGGTCTGGCCATCGCTATGACGCGTGCGGCGAATCGCCAGTGGAACGCCGCCGCAGCGGTCGTTCCTGCCAGGTCTTTCCGATAGCTCATGCCCGGATTGCCCCCACCTCCGCCGCGGGACGTACAGACTCCGGATGACCCTGCGATTGCTCCGCCGAGTCTGACCCAAAGGGCTGTCTCGAGTACCAGCTGGGTAATGCTTTCGACGGCTGCGCGTCAAGTCCTCACACTGGTCTCAGCGTCAATCCTGGGCCGCCTTCTCGGTCCGTCTTCCTACGGTCTCATGGGAATGGCGGCGCTCATTTCGGCCTTCCTGCTCAACTTCCGCGACCTGGGTACCGTCGCCGCGGTGATCCGTGGAAGGTCGGTGTCGCAATCACTCCTCTCGAGTCTGTTCTGGATCAATTTCTTCCTGGGAATTCTTCTCTCGGGATCGATGCTGGTGATCGCGTATCCCGCGGCTGCCTTTTTCCACGAACCACGGGTGACGCCCATCATGCAGGCGCTCGCGGTAACCTTCTGGATCGCTTCTTCGGGTCTGATCCATAATGCGATCCTCACGCGGGAAATGGCATTCCGGAAGATCGCGATAGCCGACATCGCTGCCGCCGTTGTCGGATACGGCGTAGCCATCCCTTGTGCTCTGGCGGGTTATGGTGTCTGGAGCCTCGTATTTGCGAATCTCCTCACGACTGTTGTCTCGACAATTTTGTACTGGACCTTCACGGGATGGCGGCCCTCGCTTATCATCTCGGCCGCTGACCTGAAGTCCATCAGCAAATTCAGCCTGAATCTTTCCGGATTCGGTCTGGTGAACTATTTCGCGCGAAACGCGGACAATCTTGTCGTCGGACGCGTACTCGGCGCCGCCGAACTGGGCCAATATCAGATGGCTTACAACCTCATGCTGTATCCCATCCAGATGATTAGTTCGGTTCTGTCCCAAGCGTTGTTTCCCGCGTTCGCGAAGCTGCAGGACGACGACGAGCGGTTCCGGTCCGCCTACGTGCGCAGTTGCGCCCTGATTGCATTAGTTACCTTCCCGGTCCTCGTCGGTCTGGGCGTCGTCGCCGACCCGATGGTCCGTGTCCTGCTCGGCCCGAAATGGCTTCCCGTGATCCCCGTGTTGCACATCCTGGCGCCGGTCGGAGTGATTCAATCGATTCAGACGACCGTCGGTCAGATCTACATCACAAAAGGGCGAACCGACTGGATGTTCCGTTGGGGCATCTTCTCTACCGTCCTGGTCGTTACGGCGTTTATGATCGGAGTCCATTGGGGCATCCTTGGCGTTGCCGCGGGATATGCTTCGGTGTACTTCGGCGTTGTCGCTTACTGGGGTTTTGCAATCCCGTTCCGCCTGATCGGGTTAAAATGGACCGCCTTTCTCGCGGAATTACTTCCGGGACTGGCGTCCAGCGCGTTCATGGCATGCGGGTGCCTGGCGTGGCTGTACTTTCTGAGGATGATGGGTGTTTCGAATCCCGTCGTCCAACTGGCTACGACTGTGCTGCTGGGAGCAGGGCTCTACATCGGGGCATTGCTTGTGAGCCGCGCGCGCGTGCTGAGCCACATGAATGTCGCGCTGGGGGAGGCTCGCGCTCCCGGCGCGGCTGCTTTGGTTCGCCTGTTGAGCCGTTTCGCTTAGCGGAGTCTTCCGTTATCGGTGCATCCTGACAATTTGCGAGACCGCCTGGCCTGAGTGGGCCCCGCGGCTCGCGTAATCGTACGCTGACCTCCGCCGCCCCGTCGCGCTGCGCTCGATTGTCGAGGGGGCGGCATGATCAGAAGGACTTCAAGTTAGCTCGCCACCTTGTAATTTCCGTAATAATCACGGATTTCGTCGAGCCGGAGATACATCCCGGATTGTATACAGCGAATCAGTTCCGGAACATATTCTGCTACCGGATGTTGGGCGCGGAACCCTAACTTCTCCGAGATCTTCCGAAAACTCACCCGGTAATTACGAGGGTCCGAACCTCCCTCGACAAAACGAACGCGCTCGTCGCACTGAATATGTTTCCTGATTTCCCCCACAATCATCGCCTTGGTGAAGTTGTTCTCATCGCTGCCGACGTTGAACACTTCGCCGGAGACGATCTCGGCCTTTGCCTCCAGCACGAGAGAAATCGCTTCCGAGATGTCCCGAACGTGGCAATACGGTCGCCATGTGTCCTTGTCGAACACTTCCAGGGTCTGTCCGCTCGCAAGCGCATAAACGAATTCGTTGACGGTAAGGTCGAAACGCATTCGGGGCGACGTGCCATAAGCGGTCGAAATGCGCAGGATCGTGGGAATGAAGTCGAAAGAAGCGCGCTGATCCAGAAGGAATCGCTCGAAGGCGACCTTGGTCTCGGCGTAGATCGACAGAGGCTTCAGTTCGGAATCTTCCGTGGCCGGCTCGGCCGTCTCCCGCAAACCATAATTGCTGCAGGTGGATGTAAAGACGAAATTACGGATACCCCGCCTGTTGCATGCTTCGGCAAGGGCGCGGGCTCCGGTTTCATTGACGTCGCGCGTCAATTCGGGATACTTACGGCTGATGGGATCTCCTACAAGAGCGGCCAGCAGTACCACGTCCGTGGCTCCATCGAGTGCCCGCTCCCGGTCTTCAGCGCGGCACAGGTCGCCGCGAACGATGGAAAGAGCGGGTTCATCACAGATTCCTTCGAGCGCCAGCGAATTCCGATACAGAAAGCGATCGAGAACTCGTACTTTATAACCTTTCTGCAATAATTGCCGTACTAACACCGACCCAACGTATCCAGAGCCCCCCACCACCAGGACACATCTTCGCTGGCAATCCAGCGAGCCATCCCGGCTCGCCGCTTTCTGTACACTCGTTTCGCCCAAGTAAATTCTCCGTATATTCCCGCCAATTTCGCGTCCGCGTTTGAATTCATGCGGCCTTCGTGCGGAGGCGGGTCTGCTCGGCATGTTAGCATATCGTTTATATTGGTGACGCTGTTAGCTTGGCTTTAATGCCGATTCCGAGCAGGGTCCGCTGGAAACGTTTCAGGCGCGAGGGGAATTCCCGTTACGGCAGGCAGTGGTCAGGATGCAGGGATCGCAAGAGCAGGCGACACGAGATAACACGCCCTTTCAGCGCCGCGTACTGATGATAGGCGGCGCGGAGTTTACAGACAGCGTCGTCTTTCGGTATACGCGCCACCTCCGTCAGCGGCAGGAGGACTTACGGTTCTCGGCAATCGGCATTGGCGCGGCCGGCGGATCGTCAGGCGGACGACAGGTGGCCGAGCGACTTGAGGAAGCGTTCGAACGGTCAGACCCTTTTCCCCGGTTGGAACTCCGGTCCGGCGGGCTGACAGATAAACTCAGAATCGTCAGCGATCTCATTTTCGCGCCCCGGGTGACGCCTTTGGAAATAAGTCTGAAGGGGCGGGTCAGAGAACGTTTGAACTGGGGATATGCCGCACGCCGCCTGACACGGTTCTGGCGGGGCTACGATCTCTATCACTGGCATTGCTTTGACCCTTATCGTCTTGGGGCTGTGCGCTTCCTGCCGGCTGATGCCCGCCTCATTATTTCGCTTTGGGGGTCTGATCTGTACCGGACTGCCGGCGTATCCGCTTACAAACGGCAACTCGACGCATGCCGGCGCGCAACGGTTTTGACGGTAGGGTCGCTCGAAATGCGAGAAACATTCCTGGCGAAGTTCGGGTGGGAGTGGGAATCGAAAATCCGCATCGTGAACTACGGGTCCGAACTCGCCACTGTATCCTCGGCGCGGCCGTTAAAGGACCGCTTCCGGCTCGAGCATAATATTCCCGCGGAACGAATCTGTGTCTGTGTTGGCAACAGCGCGAGTGTTGGCAACCAGCATCTCCGGGTCCTCGCCGCGCTCGCCCGGATGAGCCCGGAAAAGCTGGCGCGGTTAGTCGTTGTCGTTCCGATGACGTACGGCGCGACTCCTGCTTACCTCGAACAGGTTCGACGCGCGGCTCAAGCCCACCCGGCGACGGTAGTGCTCCTCGAACGTTTTCTGACCGACGCGGAGAGCGCGGCCCTCCGCTGGTCCACCGACGTTCTCGTCCATGTGCCTGTCTCCGATCAGTTCAGCGCCAGCATGTGCGAATCGATTTACGCGGGGTCCGTTCTGATCACCGGAGCCTGGCTGCCCTACAGCCGTCTGCGGCTCGCGGGCATCCCGTATCACGAACTGGAAGACATTGCTTGCCTGCCGGAGCGCCTCGACGAGATTCTTGACAATATAGAGTCCGAGCGCCAGAAGGCGATCGCCGCCGCGCCAAAAATGTGGGACCTCATGGCCTGGGAATCGGTCATCCCCCGGTGGATCAGACTGTACCGTGAGATTCTGGATAAGAAGGAAAACGGAGACATAGAATGCAGGCAGTGATTCTCGCCGGCGGATTAGGTACCCGCCTGAGGCCCTTTACTGAAGTCCTTCCCAAGCCGTTGCTCCCGATCGGAGACAAGTCGCTGCTTGAGCACCAGATCGTTAGCCTCCAGCGCGCCGGCATCAGCGATATCTTTGTCGCGACGAACTACAAGTCGGACGTGATCGAGGCTTACCTCGGGGACGGCTCCAAATACGGCGTCCGCCTCCACATCA
>DASZUZ010000159.1:0-2224 GCA_035547415.1 Bryobacteraceae bacterium
TCCGCGAAATACGAACTCTATGGCGGCGACCGGAAAGGCGACAACCTTTTCGCCGATTGCCTGATCGCTCTCGATGCCCGTACCGGCAAATACCTCTGGCACTTCCAGACCGTTCACCACGATCTCTGGGACTACGATCCGGACGCGGCGCCGCAACTGGTGACGGTCAGGCACGAGGGCAAAACCGTGGACGCGGTCGCGCTTGCATCCAAGAACGGTTTTCTCTACGTCTTCGATCGCGTGACCGGAAAGCCGCTCTGGCCGATCGAGGAGCGCCCTGTTCCCCCGTCCGACGTACCCGGCGAACTCGCGGCGAAGACGCAGCCCTTCCCGACGCTGCCGCCTCCCTTCGCGCGCCAGGGAATGACGGTGAAGGATATGTACACCGCCTTCATGGCTCCGGACGAGATTCCATGGTGGCGGAACCGGCTCTCGAAGGCGCGCACCGGCTTCTACACGCCGCCGGGTCTGATCGACACGATCCAGCTTCCCAGCGTCAACGGCGGGGCGCTTTTTTTCAGCACGGGCGCGGACGCGGCAAACGGCTCCGTTTATGTGCTCTCGAAGGACATGCCTTCCATCGTGAAGCTGGTGCCGGCGGGACAATCGACCACGGAGAATACCGGGAACACGGTTCCCGACCGGCCTCGCCAGGCCAATGCGCGCGCCGGAACGGCCGCGGCGTTCGCGGCGACAGCGGAGAGGCGCGGCCGCGCCGTGTATGAACAGAATTGCCAACTCTGCCACGGCCCCGAGCTGAAGGGCGATCGCGGTCCCGCGATCGACAGCATTGTCAGCCGTGTCGGCGCAACCGGCGCGCGTAACGTCATCGCGAAAGGACGAGGCGGAATGCCTCCGTTCGCTTCGATCCCGGGGCCGCTGATGAACGATCTGATCGCGTTCCTGACAAAACCCGAAGCGGCTCCGGTTGGCTCCGCGGCTCCAGCGACAGCGCTGACGATGGCGATCCTTCGCAGCGAGCCCGATTATCCCGACGATGTGGAAGCGCCGCCATCGCGCTACAAGACGGGTTATGGCAACGAGCCCTACGTGATCACGCCGCCGTGGAGCACGATCACCGCCTACGACCTCAACACGGGCAGGATTCGCTGGAAGACGCCCTATGGCGACCTTCCGCAGGCCGGCCCGAGCGATCAGTTGCGCGGAAATGTTTATCCGAAGAGCGGTTTCGTTCTCACTGCCGGCGGACTCGTCCTGTTTGCCGGGAACGACTCGAAGCTGTATGCGCTCGACCGGGAAACAGGCAAAGTGATCTGCACGAAAGAACTGCCGAATGGTTCGCTCGGCGTGCCTGCCGTTTACGAGGCGAACGGCCGTGAATACGTTCTGGTTGCCGTCTCCGGCGGGAATCCTTTCCCCGCTGGTGGGCGCCTTGCGCCGGGCGGCGTAACCCCCCCGGCGATATCGAAGAGCTATATCGCGTTCGCGCTGCGTCCGGGAGATGCCGAAGCGCGACGCCGTTGAGCGATCACGGCAGGTCGCAATTCCCGCTCACCAGGCGTAAACACCCGGACTTCTACTGCGCCGAAATAAACCGGAGTATCTCGCGCATCACGCGCGGGCCCTCGCCGGTTCGAAACAGATATTGCGCGTGCGCGGAGCCATCGAGGACGATCAACTCTTTGGGCTCCGGAACCTTGTCCCACTGGCTGCGGAGTCGGGGCAGGCGGGGACCGCTGCCGTCGGCATCATCGCGGGCAACGATCAGCAGTTTTCGTCCGCGAAGTCTTTCGGGGTGGGCGCCGGGATCGGCGGCCAGCAATACGATGCGATCGATTTCGTTCGGGCCGGCTTCGATCGCGGCATCCGCCGCCGCGCTGCCTCCCATGCTTCCACCGACGACCGAGACGGTCTTCGCGCCGGCTGTTCTCATGTAGCGCACGGCGGCTTTCGTAATGCACGTCGTTGCCCGCCTGACCTATCAACCTGAGAAGCTCAGTCACGACTCTACAAGTCGGTCGACTCCGTTTCGGTTCTCGTCTTCGTTGTCGTCGTTGTAGTTGAACTCAACCTTGCTCTGGAGCACAATTTCATCCATCACCTCTTGCAGCTGGCCAGATTGAATGACATCCTCAAATGCCTGCAGGAGATCGGTTACGTTGATGATCTCCTCGACGGCTTTCATGTACGACTCCACAACGGTTTCAATCTTGTACTTGGCAATCGCCTGTTCGCGAATTGCCGCCCTAATCTGGTCGTCATC
>DASZUZ010000160.1:0-4696 GCA_035547415.1 Bryobacteraceae bacterium
GGCAGAAACGCGCACACCTGATACACGAACGCAATACTCGTGAGGTCAGCGAGTTTGCCCAGAACTGCCGCGCCGATCCCTCCCATCCCGAAGGCGAACCCGAAGAACAATCCCGAAATCATGCCGACGCGCCCGGGGACGAGTTCCTGCGCATAAACAAGAATCGCAGAGAACGCGGACGCGAGGATCAATCCGATCACCACAGTCAGCGCGGCCGTCCAGAAAAGTCCCACGTGCGGGAGCAGCAGCGTGAATGGCAGAACACCCAGGATCGACACCCAGATTACATACTTGCGGCCGACACGGTCTCCCACCGGCCCGCCGATCAGGGTGCCGACCGCCGTCGAGCCGAGGAAGAGAAACAGGTAAATCTGCGCTTCCCGAATGCCGACGTGGAACTTGCTGATGAGATAGAACGTGTAATAGCTCGAAATGCTCGCCAGGTAGAAGTACTTGGAAAAGATCAGGGCGACCAGAATCGAGATCGAGAACACGACCTTTTTCGTGGAAAGCGCGGCGTGTGAACGGGTTGCGGCGCCCAATTTCTTCGCGCGGGCAAGCTGATGCGCCCGGTACCAGTTACCGATTCGCAGGAGGATGAGGATTCCGGCAAGCGCCGCGATCGAGAACCACGCTATGCTCTTTTGTCCGTGCGGCACGATGATGAATGCAGCCAGCAGGGGACCGAGCGCTGTCCCGGCATTTCCTCCGACCTGAAATACCGATTGGGCCAGACCGTGCTGTCCGCCGGAAGCCATACGCGCAACCCGCGAAGACTCCGGATGAAAGACCGCCGATCCCATGCCGACGAGCGCCGCCGCCATCAGCAGCGCGCCATAGCGCGGCGCGATCGCGAGCAGAAGCAAACCGGTCAGGGTGAATCCCATTCCTGCCGCAAGCGACCACGGTACGGGTCGGCGGTCGGTGAACATTCCCACCACCGGTTGCAGCAGCGACGCGGTGATCTGATATGTCAGCGTGATCAGTCCGATTTGTCCGAAGTCGAGGTGGAACGATGTTTTCAGCGTCGGGTAGATCGACGCAATCATGGACTGATTCACGTCGTTCAGCAGATGGCAGAAACTGATTGCGAACAACACGCCGAAAGCTGCCCCATGTGCTGCCTTCGGTTCGATCGCGTGAGAGGCCATTGGAATCCGATCTCCCAGTGTAGCGGCGCCTTCCGGAGAAGGCGCACGCCTCGCGGTCGAGTGGCGCACATCGGCGGAGAAACTGCTGCCGTGTATGTGGCCTGGCGCTGAAGTCAGACCCTGAAGAAAGGCAAAACTATGGCAACCAACACGAGCGACATTCGTTCCACGCTGAACAATCTCATCGAGACTCTGAAAGACGGAGAAGAAGGATTTCGCACTTCAGCCGAAAAGGTGAAAGACTCCGCGCTTCGCAGTCAGTTCATGAATTTCGCCAGCCAGCGGCAGCGCTTCGCAAGTGACCTGCAGGGAATGGTGGCCCGGATCGGTGGCGAACCCGAGACGTCCGGATCCGCCTCTGGCGCCATGCATCGCGGCTGGATGAACCTGAAAGCGGCGCTCGCCGGCAATGACGACCACGCAATTCTCGAAGAGGCTGAGCGGGGCGAAGACGCCGCGGTGAAGTCTTATCGCGACGCTCTGAGCAAGGATCTTCCTTCCGATATCCGCAACACAGTGGAACAGCAGTACCGGGAAATCCAGAACGCGCATACACAGGTACGGGCGCTGCGAGACGGCTCTCAGATCACCGGTACCGCGACCGGTGGAACGACCCGCACTTATTGATGATTGTTTACAGTTCATCAACTCCGGACCGTGTTACGCTACACGGTTCGGAGTCCCCCATTTGAGTTCCGCTCCCACGGCAACCTCGCAATTGGCGGCTGGCGCGCCAGCTGAAAAATCCTCTCTTCTTCCCGTCCTTCTGGTACTTTTTGCGGCAAGCGGATGCTCGGCCCTGATCTATGAAGTGGTCTGGTACCAGCTACTGCAACTCGCGATCGGCTCAACATCGGTATCTCTCGGCATCCTGCTCGCGACGTTTATGGGCGGCCTGTGCATTGGCAGCCTTTGGTTGCCGCGCCGGCGATTCTCGTGGCATCCGCTTCGCGTCTATGCAGCGCTCGAAGCGGGAATCGCCGTGTGCGCGGTTATCGTTCAGTTCAGCCTGCCGTATCTGAATCGCGTATACGTGGTGGGCGCCGAGCATGGGTTTCCCGGAATGCTGCTGCGAGGGCTGCTCGCGGCGGTTTGTATGATCGCGCCAACAATCCTCATGGGCGCGTCGCTGCCGGCGATCGCGCGCTGGATTGAGTCAACGCCCAACGGTGTCGCCTGGTGGGGCTTTCTCTACGGAGGGAACACAGCGGGCGCTGTCTTCGGCTGTCTTCTGGCCGGGTTCTATCTTCTTCGCGTGTTCAACATGGCGACGGCAACTTACGTCGCTGTTGCCATTAATCTGACCGTTGCCGCCGCTAGTTACCTGCTCGCGCCGGTCGCGCCTGCCGCGAATCCTGTGGCCCCGCCGGCCGCCGCGAAGGAGTCGGAGAGTCATTGGCCTGTGTACCTGGCGATTGGTCTTTCCGGAGCGACCGCGCTGGGAGCGGAAGTCGTGTGGACACGATTGCTCGGCATGCTGCTGCTTGCCACCGTGTACGTCTTCTCCATCATTCTTGCGGTGTTCCTGACGGGGCTGGCGATCGGCAGCTGGGCGGGCTCCGCTCTGCTCAAACGAATCCGGGCGCAGGAGGCGCTGGGATGGTGTCAGATCCTCGTTGGATTGGGTATGGCCTGGACCGCATGGTCCATCGTTCACGCTCTGCCTTACTGGGTGGACGACGTGCTGACGACGCACGATTCGTGGCGCATGTACCAACTCGATCTGAAGCGCTGCCTCTGGGCTATTTTGCCCTCGACGCTGTTCTGGGGCGCGAGCTTTCCCCTCGCCTGCGCAGCGATTGCGCGGCCCGGTGAGGACTCGGGTCGCGTCACCGGCAGTGTCTACGCAGCCAACACCCTAGGCGGAATAGCGGGGGCTCTCATCGTCAGTCTGGCTTTGATCCCGTGGGTTGGTTCTCAGCAGACCGAGCGGATTCTTCTCGTCGTCGCCGTGCTCAGTGGGCTTGTGGCTCTCGTTCCTGTCCTTCGAAAATCGCCCGGATCCGTCATCGGACTGACTGCTTGTCTCGTGCTGGCCGGCGTGTTGACGTGGGGCATCGATCCGATCCCAGGGGAACTGATCGCATACGGCCGGCAGATGGGCCTGAATATGGGATCGTCAAAGATCCTGTACACGAAAGAAGGCAGGAACTCGTCCGTCGCCATTTCGCAATGGAACAACGGCGCGATTTACGTCAACGTGAATGGCCATGTCGAGGCGACGACGGAAATCTATGACATGAAGCTCCAGAGGATGGTGGGCCATCTGCCCGCGCTGCTCCATCCGAACCCGAAGTCGGTGCTCGGTATCGGTTTCGGAGCGGGCGTGTCGGCGGGCACGTTCACGCGCTACCCGGGGATTCAGAAGATTACGGTTTGCGAGATCGAGCCTGTCATTCCGCCCGCCTCCACGCGCTTCTTCGGCGATCAGGACTATCGTGTTGCTCTCAATCCGAAGACGCACATTGTCTTTGACGATGCGCGTCATTATCTGATGACGACGACCGAGAAATTCGACATCATCGCTTCGGATCCGCTCGATGTCTTCGTCAAAGGTACCGCGGCGCTGTACTCGCGCGAATATTTCGAGTCGGTGAAAAGACACCTGAACGCCGGCGGTATGTTCACCTTGTACGTTCCTCTCTATGAGACGGACGAGCCGACGATCCAAAGCGAATTGAAGACCTTCTTCGATGCCTTTCCGTATGGCAGCGTATGGGCCAACCTGCGCGAGGGGGAAGGTTATGACATGGTCTTCATGGGGCAACTCGAACCGCTCCGGATCAATCTCGACGAGGTGCAGCGGCGATACGATCTGCCGGAACATGAACCGGTGCGCCAGTCACTGCGCGATATCGGGGTGGGCAGCCTGTTCGATCTGTTCTCCACTTACACGGGTAGCGCGGCGGACCTTGCTCCATACGTGGAGGGTGCTGCGGTCAATACGGACCAGGATCTCAGACTCAGCTATCTCGCCGGCTGGGGCATCAACTCCCATCTGGAGGATCACCTCTATCGCCAGATGCTGAAGTACCGTCACACGCCGGAAGACACGTTCCTCGGTTCCCCCGACAAGGTTCATCCCCTGCTTGCGGTCTTGCCCGCAGGGCGATAAAACGGTCGCTTCAGCGGGTCTCCCACTCGGAATGGAACTTCTGATCGAGCAGGATGTTTCCCGCGCCTGACAGGATGAATAAGCCTGCCCCTTCGGGCCGCTCCGGTTGCTCCGGGGCATGGACGCTCTGCATTCGCCGGCCGATGTAGCGCACCGGTTGCGGCGTGCGGTCGCCATCGTCCAGCGGCCGAAGCGTCACCTTCTGCTGAACGCCGTCGCGCTCGATGGAATCGAACCGGATCGCCACAATCCAGCGCGGCTGCGGAACCATGGCCTGCTCGAGCCGGAGAATGCGTCCGTGCAGCCGGTCGGTTGTTCGCACGATGGCCTGTCCTTTCTGCCGGACCTCATGCTCGACAACCCCGGTAATCGGATCGCCGGCAGCGGCGGTTTCGGTATTTACAGGCGGGTCGATCTTCACTCGGATGCG
>DASZUZ010000161.1:0-2933 GCA_035547415.1 Bryobacteraceae bacterium
GAACTCGCGGTTTCGGCCGACGCGCCCTCGATGGGCGCGATTTACAAACTCGTGGAGATCGAGAGCACCGGGCAGACCCGCTACACCGCCAAGCGCAGTCCGGACAAGCATACGCTTCCGGGCGCGAAGCAACTCTTCCGCTATCCCGAATACGACCTGCTGGGGCTGCACGACGAATGCGCCGGAGGGTCCGAAGCGATGCTCAAGCCGTTCATTATCGGCGGTAATCTGATCCGGCCGCTCGCGCCGCCCGACCGCATTCGCGATCGCGCGCGGGTAGGTCTGGCACAATGGCCCACAGGAGGCCGCCAGACCGATTTGTCGGCGGCGCTGCAGGATCTGAATGAAAGCGTTCTTCGACATTGATACGCAGATCGATTTCGTATTCCCGGCGGGCGCGCTTTACGGCCGCGGCGCGGAACGGCTCATCCCGGCTGTCGCGGAACTGAATCGATTCGCCGGCGAGAGAGGAATTGCCCTCATTTCGAGCACCTGCGCGCATCCGGAGAATGCAGAGGAGTTTCGCGTCTGGCCGCCGCACTGCGTCACCGGCACGGTGGGCCAGCAGAAGCCCGCGGCGACGCTGCTGGCGGATCGGAAAAAGCAGATGATCGTCGAAAAGAACGACCTGGACCTCTTTTCGAACCCTGACGTACTGCCGATGCTCGACCGGATGGGCATCGACGAGTGCTATGTCTATGGCGTCTTCCTGGAGCATTGCGTGAGATGCGCCGTGATGGGGTTGCTGAAGAGCGGCCGCAAGGTGTGGCTTGTGACCGACGCGACAATGGCGCTGTCCCAGGAAGCCGGCGATAAAGTCATGCAGGATTTTCTTGCCGCGGGCGGTCAATGCATCGACCGGGCACGCGTTCTGCAGCTATAAAAAAGCGCGCAGCAGTTTCTTCTGCACGTCCTTGAGGTCGCGCAGCAGGCGAGTCCGCTCCACGCCTCCCTGGATGGCCAGCAGAAGCTGCTGGTTGTCCCATGGTTTTTCGATGTACTGAAACAGCGCGACCGTGTTGATCGCGTCCACTGCGCTCTGTTTGTCCGAATGACCGGTCAGAAGGATCCGGCTCGCTTCCGGCGCCGTTTCCCTTGCGCGCCGCAGCAGTTCGATGCCATTGATTTTGGGCATCAGGTAGTCCGAGACCACCACATCGAACGGATTGGATTTCATGTGTTCGGCGGCCATCTCGGGGTCCGTGAATCCCTGCACATGGTAATTGGTTTCGAGCGCCAGATATGCGCGCACGCTGGTGATTACCATTTCTTCGTCGTCGATCAGCAATACTGAGGGCTTATTGTTGTCCAAGTGGCGCTCCGGTGGGAATTCTGATGTGGAAGGTGGTTCCTTCTCCGGGCTCGCTTTCGAAATCGAGCGAGCCATGATGAATCTGTTCGATAATCTGTTTCGAGATCGTCAGCCCCAGGCCGGTTCCTTCGCCGGCGGCCTTCGTGGTGAATCCCGAATGGAAGATGCGATCGCGGACCTCGGGCGGAATTCCCTTCCCCGTGTCACGAATCGAAATGTGCACGTACGATTCTTCCCGCTGCACCTGAATGATGATGCGGCCTTCGCCTTCGATCGCCTGTCCGGCGTTCACGATGAGATTCAGCAATACCTGATTCAGCTTGCCGGGATTGCAGAAAATCGGCGGCAGTTCGCCGATGAGCGTCTCGAAGACGATGCGGCGCCGGAATTCGCCGTGGACGAGTTTGAGGGTATTGGCGATCTGCTCGGCGAGATCCACTTTGCGAAATTCCGAGCCGTCCGTGCGCGCGAAGCCTTTCAGTCCGCGGACCACCGCGCTGATCCGGTCGCAGGCGATCTTATCGACCTGCGCGAGACTCCGGCAGGTCTCGACGATTTCCCGCGCATGCTGCAGACTCTGGGGCGTGGAACTGACAAGATCTTTGCGCAGCATTTCGAGCGACCGGAGGATCACCTCATTGTTCGAGAAGATTGACCCGATGGGCGTGTTGATCTCGTGCACGATCCCGGCGACCAGCCGCCCCAGCGATGCGAACTTGTGCTCCGTCGCGAGTTCGTCGAATTCGGGCTTCATTGCTCCACCAGTTTGCGGAAGCGGCGAACCAGAGTCGCGAAGATGGCCTGCGTGATCTCGCTGTTGTCGGCGAGCAGGTCGTAAAAATCATCCCGGGAGATCCGCAAGAGCCGCGTGTCTTCGCGCGTCTTCGCTTCGATCGGCATCGGCTCGTCATCGAACAGCGCCCACGCGCCGAGCACATCATTCTGGTTTGCGACCATCAGCGGCTCACCGTTCCGGCTCAGATCCACGGAACCTTCGAGGACAATCATGAGCGCGCCGCCGGGTTTCGCCGGATCGATCACGACTTTTCCCGGACCGAGCGTCACCTCGGACGCGATGCTCGCGATGCGCGCCAACTGCGCAGGCTTGAGAGCCTGCAGCAACTCCACTCCTTCGAGAGCGATGACCTTCTCGACAATGTTCAGTTCCGGCATCAGACATGTACCTCGGAACCCTGAAGTTCCTTCGCGGCGGCTGTGCCGCACGCCTCGAGCCAGGGGTCGCGCGAACCGATCAGTTCCCGGATCGCGGTATCGGTCCTGTAGGGTTCCACGCCGAACAGCCGCCGCCCCATCTCCTGCAGATGCTGCGGTTCGTCCAGCATCGGCAGAACGATTCGCTTGAGATCTTTATCGAGAGTATTAT
Source organism: Bryobacteraceae bacterium (assembly GCA_035547415.1). GTDB lineage: Bacteria > Acidobacteriota > Terriglobia > Bryobacterales > Bryobacteraceae > BOG-234. The sequence continues at coordinate 2,697 of DASZUZ010000161.1, forward strand.
CCAGGAATTCGAGCGCCGTGGATAGCTCTTCACCGCGCTGGCCGCGGTACGCGAGATACGCCGAGTAGATTTCAACGGGCGGATAACGAAGTCCGAGCAGGCGGAACAGGCGCTCGATGGTTTCCGCCAGCCGCTGCTCGATCGTTCTGGCGAGCAGGCCGACCGCCGTGCTGGGTTTGCGGTGATCGGCCAGGGGCGCGAGGGCGGCATTGAGTTGAAAATAATAACGAGCTTCCG
>DASZUZ010000162.1:0-4606 GCA_035547415.1 Bryobacteraceae bacterium
GTGGATGGTGAGGTTCAGGCCGGAGTCCGGCACGGCAGGCAGGACGTTCGGATAAATTCCGAAGGCGGCGCTGCAAAGCAAGCCGAGGATAAAGACTCCGGAGCAGACGAATGTCCAGAGATCGAGGCCGGCGCCAAGGCACATGCGCAGACCGAACAGGCCCGCGGCAGCCACGGCCGGAAATATCCAGAGCCACGGCCGTTGCGCGAAGTTCCGGCCGAGATAAGGCTGCACGGCGAAGCTGGCGAGGCTGATTGCAAGCACGGCTCCGCAGACGATCCAATAGAGCTTCGAGGCAGTCGCGCGGGCGCGCGTTTCCGTCTCCCCGGATGTGCGGAGCGCGACCCACAATGAGCCGTGCAGAGTGAGAACGAAAAGGGCCGTTACGCCGACGAGGACCGTGTACCAGTCTATGATTCCCGGATTCGAGCCGGTCCGCAGGTCCGTCCAGAAGGGAAGGAAGAAGTAACCGTCTTTGTTCAGCGGGACGCCGCGCACGACGTTGCCGAGCGCCGCTCCATAGAAGATGGCGAGCAACGCGCTCGAGCACGAGAATGCCGCGTCCCAGAAAGAGCGCCAGAGCGCGTGATTCACGTGGGCGCGCAGTTCGATCGAGAGGCCCCGCAGCATGAGAAGCCAGAGTACGACCATCAGGGCGAGGTAGAAGCCGCTGAAGCCGGCCGCATAGAGTCCGGGGAACGCGAAGTAAAGAGTTCCGCCGGCAGCGAGCAGCCAGACTTCATTACCATCCCAGACGGGCCCGATCGACGCGAGTATGGCACGCCGCTCCGTGTCTTTGCGAGCCGCGAATAGATGAATCACGCCCGCGCCGAGGTCGAAGCCATCCAGCAGAACATAGGCGGCCAGCATGACCGCGACGATACAAAACCAGATCGTTTCCATTTGCGTTTCCGTTCCGTCTCCGATTTCAGTAATGGGCGAGGGCCGGCTGCTCCAGCTCGGCGCGCGCGGGCCCTTGCTCCACTTCGCGCCAGATGAGGAACAGGAACAGCGTTCCCAGCAGCGAATACATGCCCATAAATCCGAGCAGGGTAAAGATAGCGTTCCCTTCCGAGACGAGAGGCGACGTTCCCTGACTGGTTCGCATGAGGCCGAAGATCAGCCAGGGTTGACGGCCCAGTTCGGCAGTCATCCAGCCAAACGTGGTCGCGATGTACGGAAAGGGGAACGCCAGCATGAGAACCCATAGGAGAGGTCTGCGACGCCAGATAGAGCCGCGCCAGAGTTCGACGGCGCTCCACAGCATGATCGCCAGCAGAAGAGTTCCCAGTCCCACCATGATGTGGTAGCTGAAGTACAGGAGCGCAATGTTGTCGGGCCACTGGTCCCGCGGAATCTCATCGAGCCCTTTTACCTTGCCCGCCCATCGGCGTGTGGTCAGGAAACTGAGGGCGTGCGGCAATTCGATCGGATTGTCGAGGCGCCGGTTCGCGGTGTCAGGCTGGCCAACGATCGCCAGGGGAGCGCCAACGGACGTTCGGAACAGGCCTTCCATGGCGGCGAGAGTCGCCGACTGGTGACGGGCGACCATTACGCTTTGCCGGTCGCCGGTGGGGAATGCTAGCAGGGCGGTCGCAATCAGACCCGCGATGACGCCGGTCCGAACGAAGGTTATTGCAGGTTCCGTCGCGCGATCAGAAAGCAGGTAGAAGGCGCCGAGCGCGGCCATCACGAAACTGGCGGTCGCGACGGCCGCCGTCATGTTGTGAGCGTACTGCCAGAGAATCCAGGGATTCAGCATCAGATCGCGGAAGCTGTTGAGGACAATCTCACCGTGCGGTCCCAATGCGTAACCGACCGGGTGTTGCATCCATGCGTCCGTTGCGATGATGAAGAATCCCGAGAGCCACGCGCCGAGCCAGACGGCGACAGCGGAGAGCCAGTGCAGACGCGGGCCGAGCCTTTTCTCTCCGAAGAGAAGAAGGCCGAGAAACGTGCTTTCCAGAAAGAAGCTGAACATGCCTTCCATGGCGAGAGTTTGTCCGATAACGCCGCCCGCCGCTTTCGCGAAACCGGCCCAGTTGGTTCCGAACTGAAACTCCATGGGGATTCCGGTCACGACACCCATCGCGAAATTCACGGCGAAAATTTTTGCCCAGAAGCGCGCGCACCGGTCGTAATGCGAGCTGTTCGTGCGAAGCGCCATTGTCTTGAGAACGACGATCAGAAGGGCGAGGCCCATCGTCAGTTGGGGGAAGATGTAGTGGAAAGTAACGGTGAAGGCGAACTGCAGGCGGTGAATCGCGAGGGCGCTGTCCATCGCGAACGCCGATGCACGATAGTCACCGCAGCTTTTGGTATTGGAATCAACGGCGAGAATCGCGGACCGCGCCGAATCGCTCGTGTGACTGCGTCATATCGCGCAGGCAAAGTCAGAGCAGAAGCGCTTCTATGCGATGCGCATGCACCAGGTCTTCGCAGGGAGACCAGCCGAAGACCGTAAAGCGACCGTCCTGCGAGGCGACGAGGGCGATGGATTGCCGCTGGTCGTGCACAAACTGGGCGGCGGAGAGATGCCGGGTCCCGCCGATCAGCGCGGGTTCTTCGATGACTGCAGCCGAACCCGCGATCGGTTCGGTGAGCATGACTTTGTCGACCTGCGCGCAGCCGGGACGCCGGACGATCTTGGCTCCGAACGCGAGCACTTCGTAGTTGTCATTGATAATCGTCGCGCCATCCACGGCCGTGAGGCCGGCCACGCCGTCGATGGCGTCGCGCAGCGCGCCCCTCCAGCGCAGGCGTGTCTTTTCCTCTTCGCCGACCTGCGTCAGATCCGCGAGAGCGGAGAACGCCGGCGTGACCGAATATGTAACGGGATGCAGGATCGAGTCCCGCCACATCTCCGCAGCCGCGGGAACAACCAGCAATGACCCGCCGCGGCCGTGTGCGCGCATGGATTCCGCGAGAAGAATGAGCACGTTGAGGGAATCCGAAGCGGAGAACTGCGCATCGAGGCCCATCAGGGATCGAAGCAACGCCGGGCAGTCCGGTTCGGCTGCCGCATGCTCGTCGATGACTTTGATCTGTTCGCCTTCGAGAACAGCGACATTGACGAACTTGGTGGCATCATGGCCGCGGCTTTGCTTCACGACGAGGTGCCCCGGGGCGATGACTTCCAGAACGAAGCAGAAATCCGGGAGAGCGCGGATCGTCCCCCAGACGTGAAGGGTCCCTTCGTCAGGCCAGACGCCAAGATGGATGCCAGGACGCTCAACGGCGGGCGCCAGGCGGGTAAGGGGTTGTGAACCCAGGGGAATCGGGCGCTCCAGGTGGAGAGCGTTGTCGACGCGATCGGGATCGATGAATACGAGCGAGATCTTCGGCATGTAGCCTTCTTCGCGGCGGAGACTCGCCCAGAAGGCAACATCGATGAGAGATTCCACGGTATCGATATCCGGGGAAACCGAGGCGGCTCCGGAGGCAGACGAGAGCCGCCGGACGAAATGGGGGAGCACCGCGATGGCGGCGGCCCTCGCGGCAGGATATCGGTTTGCGTTCATGACGCCGTTCAGAACCTTTCGCATCGCCTCGAAATGAACCTGATTCCGCATCGTTGACGGGTCTTCATGCCATGGAAAGCGGCGTGGCGGGCTCATTCTCTACAAGAGTCGATTGACTCAACTTTAGCCTATCCGGTTTATTGCGCAGCCTCAGGTCGTACCAGTATTATTGGAACTCTGGCATTTCATATTGTTCCGTGACGTAGTGTCATTCAGCTACTTATCGGACGTTTACCTTTGGATGCGGGAGTGACCTCGACAACTTATTCAGCGTCGCGACGACTCGCACCGGCAGTGACAGACGGGAGGCTGGAATAACCCCGATGTTCGTGGGTAACGCCTGAGCAGCTGCACGTCCGCCATTCGGTGTCCCGGTTCGCGCGCGATCACATTCTGCGTCCGTAACGAAATCACTTATTCAGTCGCGGTGATCTCGCGAACTTATCTGTCAACAGAAGTTAACGGCGAGCGCGGATAGCCTCGCAGGAATTGTCAATGCGCCATTTTCGTGTCTTATTACTGCTCTTCATTACGCTCGCCTGTATTTATCCGCGCAACCAGTTATTCGCGCAGTCCACTCTGACATTAGGGTCGGGCGTCGTCAATCCAGGGGGGAGTATCACCCTTCCCCTGTCGCTTGCCGTATCAGGCGTTGCGCCGTCCGGTTTAGAATGGACGATTCCCGCGACATCCGGTCAGATCGCCGTCGGATCGGTTTCCGCGGGGCCAGCCGCCACCGCGGCAGGCAAGACTGTTGCATGCGCAGCCGGCTCCGGTTCCACCGTTTGCCTGGCGAGCGGACTCAACGCGAATCCGCTTGCGCCAGGAGTGGTCGCCTACGTAACCGTGACGGCGGCGGCTACCGCGACAAGCTCCACGCTGGGGATATCGAATGCGATCGGAGCGGATGCGACTGCAACCGCATTAAGCATGCCGATCGCGGCGCCGGCGACGATCGCGATACCAGGGGTGTCGTCTTTGTCCTGTGCCGCGGCCAGCCTCGCGCCTGGCGCGGCGGACTCCTGCACGGTTACTCTCTCGGTAGCGGCGCCCGCCGGCGGTTCCGCCGTGACGTTGACCAGCAA
>DASZUZ010000163.1:0-1690 GCA_035547415.1 Bryobacteraceae bacterium
CGATGGACGCGCCGGGATGGATTTCGATGCCCGTGAGAAACCGCGAAACCTGAGAGATCACCCGCGGCAGGATGGGAACGCCGGCGTTATACAGCTTGTGCGCGAGCCGGTGAAACAGAACCGCGTGGAATCCCGGATAGCAGAGAACAATTTCAAGGACGCTTTTTGCCGCCGGGTCCTCGCGAAAGATCGTGTCGATTTGTTCCCGGATGGCGGCAAACATAAAAGTAAGGGCTCCGAAGGCCCTGAGCTAATGATGCCTCTCAGTGAGAAGAAGCTTCGGCCGTTTCCACAATCACCGGCGGCTTCGCCCCGGCCGGAACCGGCGCAAGCATGTCTTCCTTCCGGTAAACCAGGGTGGAGGTGTTATAGCTGGCGACTTCGAACCCGTGGCCATGAGTAATGGCGTCCGTGGGGCACGCTTCCACGCAGAAGCCGCAGAAAATGCAGCGGTTATAGTCGATGTTGTAAACCTTTGCGTAGCGTTCGCCGCCGCTGATCCGGACTTTGTCCGTGTTTTCAGCGGCTTCGATATAGATGCAGTTCGATGGGCAGGCAGCGGCGCAGAGGAAGCAGGCAACGCACTTTTCGAGGCCGTTTTCGTCGCGCTGGAGCACATGAACTCCGCGGAACCTCTCCTGAAACTTCGGCGGCTCGTCCGGATAGTTTTCCGTCACGGTCGGAGACATCATCTCCTTCAGCGTGACGCCCATGCCTTTGACGACCGCGGAGGCCGCCCCGATCACATCACCGATGTTTGCCATCAGACCTTATGTTAGCAACGATAGAATATCGTGGTTCCATTCACCAATGACAATCACCGAAGAAAGCGTCGATATCTCGACTCCGACGGGGCCGATGCGCAGCCTCGTTTCCCGCCCGTCTGCCAAAGGACAGTATCCGGGCCTGCTGCTGTTTTCCGAAATCTTCCAGATCACCGGCCCGATCCGCCGGACGGCGGCGCAGTTAGCCAGCCGGGGCTACGTGGTGGTGACGCCGGAGATCTATCACGAAATGGAGCCCGCCGGGACGGTGCTCGCTTACGATCAGGCCGGCGCCGATAAGGGTAACGCCCACAAGATCGGAAAAGAAATTCCGGCTTATGACTCGGATGCCCGCGCGGCGCTCGATTACCTGAAAACCCGCAGCGAATGCACCGGCCGTCTGGGCGTGATGGGAATCTGCATCGGCGGACATCTGGCGTTCCGCGCGGCGATGAATCCCGACGTGCTCGCCACGGCCTGTTTCTACGCCACCGATATCCACAAAGGGAGCCTCGGAAAGGGCATGAGCGACAATTCGCTCGAACGCGCCCCGGAGATTCGCGGCGAACTGCTCCACATCTGGGGCCGTCAGGACCCGCATATCCCGCTCGAAGGACGCAATAAGGTTCATGCGCGTCTGGAAGAGGCGGGCGTGAATTTCCAGTGGATCGAGGTCAACGGACAGCATGCGTTCCTGCGCGACGAAGGCCCGCGTTACGATCCCGCGCTGGCGAGTCTCTGCCTGGGATTCGTGTTTGAATTGTTCCACCGAAAGCTCGGGTTGGGCGATCAGACCGGCGCGGCTTCGGCGAACATCGCCAACCACTGATTCCGGTATCCGACAGAGAAGTTGTGGGCCGGGGAATCAGACACGCAGGCGAGGTCATCGTGTCACTGTTAATGGATTCTCCGGGGCTGTCGACAAG
>DASZUZ010000164.1:0-3294 GCA_035547415.1 Bryobacteraceae bacterium
GAGGATTTCGTCCCGCGTCGTCGTGATCCGATAACGGACGCCGGGGGCCGTCGTGATCAGATCGATGTTGAACTCGCGCTCCAGCCGCTCCTGCACGATCTCGAGGTGCAGCAGGCCGAGAAATCCGCAGCGGAAGCCGAAACCGAGAGCGACCGAGTTTTCCGGCTCGAAGCTCAGCGCGCTGTCGTTGAGGCGAAGTTTCTCGAGGGCATCCCGGAGCAGGCCGTGTTCGTGCGATTCGACCGGATACAGTCCCGCGAACACCATCGGCTTGATCGGCTCGAATCCCGGCAACGGTTCGGCCGCCGGATTCGCCGCGTCCGTGATGGTGTCGCCGATCTGCGCATCCGCGACGTTCTTGATATTGGCGTAAAGGAATCCAACCTCGCCCGCCGAGAGTTCCGGCAGTGGAATTGCCTTCGGCGACTGATAGCCGAGCCCTTCCACGTCATACTGCTGGCCGTTCGACCAGAGTTTGATCTTCTGCCCCAGGCGCACGCGGCCGTCGATGATACGCGCAAGGATGATCACGCCGCGATACGGATCGAACCACGAATCGAAGATCAGGGCGCGCAACGGCGCATCGGCGTCGCCGCGGGGAGGAGGAACGCGCCGGACGATCGCTTCGAGGATTTCATGGATCCCGACGCCCTGTTTCGCGCTGGCGAGAATCGCATCGCTCGCGTCGAGTCCGATCACGTCTTCAATCTGCTCGCGAATCCGTTCGGGTTCCGCGGCAGGCAGATCGATTTTGTTGATAACCGGAAGAATTTCGAGATTATGGTGCAGCGCCAGATACGTGTTCGCCAGCGTCTGCGCCTCGACGCCCTGCGACGCATCGACGACGAGCAGCGCGCCCTCACAGGCCTGCAGGCTGCGGGAGACCTCGTAAGAGAAATCCACATGCCCCGGCGTGTCGATCAGATTGAGCTGGTAGATTTTGCCGTCTTCAGCCTTGTAATCGAGCCGTACGGCGTGCGCCTTGATGGTGATGCCGCGCTCGCGCTCGAGATCCATCGAGTCGAGCACCTGCTCCATCATTTCCCGCTGTGAAAGCGCGCCCGTGGTTTCGAGAAGACGATCCGCCAGCGTGCTCTTGCCGTGGTCAATGTGCGCAATGATAGAGAAATTCCGTATAAGTTCGGGGACCATGCGGTAAGATGGGGCCTGAAACCCCAATTATCCCATATGACTGCAGGTGCGGCATTTACAGGCTCAGCGCGCGCCGGACAACGATGACCGACAGCGCACATAATTCGTTCGAAGGAGAGCTCCGGGCCGACGGACTGCGTTTCGCGATCGTCGTGAGCCGGTTCAACAGTTTCATTACGGACCGTTTACTTGCCGGCGCGCTGGATGCGATCCAGCGGTCGGGTGGAAAAGCGACCGATATCGACGTGGTGCGAATCCCCGGCGCGTGGGAATTCCCGATCACCGTGAAAGCCGTGATCGCGCGCAAGCAGCACGACGCGATTCTATGCCTGGGCGCCGTGATTCGCGGAGATACGCCGCACTTCGACTATGTCGCGGGCGAGGCGGCGAAAGGAATCGCGTCCGCATCGGTGGAAAGCGGTATACCCGTCGCTTTTGGAGTGCTGACGACCAACACGGTGGAACAGGCCATCGATCGCGCGGGCGCGAAAAGCGGGAACAAAGGATTTGACGCCGCCATGACAGCCATCGAAATGGCGAATCTGCTCCGACGCCTGCGGACCCAAAGCTGATGGCCCGTCATCGCGCCCGGCAGCAGGCGCTCCAGTTGCTGTTCCAGTGGGATCTCCGGCGGACACCCCTCGAAGAGACGATGCGCGGCTACTACGATTCGCTGCTGGTCAGCGAAGACAGTCCCGCGCGTCCCCGCCGCGACCCGTTCGCGGAAGCGCTTTTTCGCGGTGTCACCGAGGGGCTTGCGGATATCGACGACCGCATCACAAAGCACGCGGCGCACTGGAAAATGTCCCGCATGCCCGCAGTGGACCGGAACATCCTCCGCATTGCCGTGTACGAGATGCTGCATACCGATACCCCGCCGGCCGTCGCAATCGACGAGGCGCTCGAACTGGCGCGGCGTTTTTCCGGGGAAGAGTCGGTTCACTTCGTAAACGGATTTCTCGACGCGGTACGCCGGGAACTGATTTCCACCGCGGCGCAGTAGTTCCCTCCCGCCGCGGTGGGACACGCGCGATCCCGCGCGGCGCTTTACTTCGTTGTCAGCGCTTCCTGCTGATCCGTATCGAGTAGGAAGCGGACTTTCCGGACCAGGTCGCTGGGCGCGAAGGGCTTTTGCAGAAATGCGGCGCTGCCCTGTGAGATGCCATGGTGCTGAATCACATCTTCCGTGTAGCCCGACATAAACAAAATCTTCAGGCGCGGAAAGAGCTCGGCGGCGCGGGCAGCCAGCACGGGGCCCGGCAGCCCTGGCATCACGACGTCCGTGATCAGCAGATCGACTCCATCCGGCCCCTGCGCGTGCAGGATCTCCAGGGCTTCCTCTCCGCCTGACGCCTCCATCACGAAGAAGCCCCGCGCAGCCAGGCTTTCGAGCACGAGATGCCGCACATCGGGGTCATCCTCCGCCACGAGGATTGTTTCCGTTCCCGTGCCGAGCGCAATATCCTGCGAGGCGATGACGGACTCCGACGCGGCGTTCGCCGCGGGAAGAAATACCGTCATGGTGGTTCCGACGTCCTTTTCGCTGTATGCGTGGATCGCGCCGCCCGATTGCTGCAGGATGCCATAAACCGTCGAGAGACCGAGGCCGGTGCCCTTGCCTTCCGGTTTCGTTGTATAGAAAGGTTCGAAGATGTGAGGCAGGACGTCGGGCGGAATTCCCATTCCGTTATCGCTCACTGATACGACGCAGTAATCATCGTCCGCCAGTCCGTGGATCGTGGCGGGGGCGCCTTCCAGACGCCGCCTGCCGGTACCCAGAATCAGCCGGCCTCCGCGGGGCATGGCGTCTCGTGAATTCACCGCCAGGTTCAGAATCACCTGTTCAATCTGGCCGGGATCGGCTCGTACTCCCAGCGGTTCTTCCGAAATTCGCGTGATGACCTCGATATCTTCTCCGATCAGGCGCCGCAGCATCTTCTCCATGTCCCGCACGAGCCGATTCAGATCGAATACTCGTGGTTCGAGAGCCTGCTGCCGGCTGAACGCCAGCAATTGGCGCGTAAGACCGGTAGCGCGCTCGGCAGCCTGCAGAATCTGTTCGAGGCCCGCGCGCGCGGGGTTGTCCTCGAGCAGCGCCAGTTGCGCGAAACCCGTAATTACAGTCAGAAGATTATTGAAATC
>DASZUZ010000165.1:0-1556 GCA_035547415.1 Bryobacteraceae bacterium
ATGACAACCAGTATGGCGGGGATTACGCGGGGAACGTAACCGCGGCGAGGTAAATCAAAGTAAAATCGCGCGATGCGGGCGCGAAGCCCTGGGTTCAGGCAGCGGATGGCACGCCGTGCGGGGCAATATCCACGGGGCGCGAAACCGGCGTCACGTCTTCACGAAGACTCTGGATTTTCCGCAGGCTGGCGCGCAAATCGCGTTCGGCGCGGCGGGTGGTTGACCTTTCCATTCCGACGCAGAGCCAGAGAGCGCAGACAACCGCCGTCAGAGCGAAAAGGCCGGATTTCGTGATGCCGAAAAGTCGCACGGTTTCCCCCGTTTGCACTTCCCGCGCCAGCGTTCCGGTGTTGAAAACAGCAGTGTTAACAAAAGATGCGCGGGTCAGGGCGTCACTTGTGTGACTCCGGGCCACAGGCCAGGGAACAGATCGCTACTGAATCGCGGCGGTGGCGGGGAGGTTTTCCGCTTCGAGCTCGGTGTGCTCCACCGGAAGGGTAAAGAAGAACGTCGAGCCTTTGCCCGGTTCGCTCGCTACCCGGACCTCTCCACCGTGAGCGCGCACGAGATGCTTCACGATAGCGAGTCCCAGACCGGTGCCACCGAGTTCCCTGCTCCGCGCCTTATCGACACGATAGAACCGCTCGAAGAGCCGCGACTGCTCCTCGGCGGGAATACCCATGCCGGTGTCGCTGACGCGGAACTCGATCCACTCGGTTCCGTCCTCGCGGCGGATGGGCCGTGAGCCCGCGGTGATGGAGCCGCCCTCGGGGGTATACTTCACGGCGTTATCCAGCAGATTGCTGACAACCTGATAGAACGCTTCGGAGTCGCAGAAGACCTCGCACTCCGGCGGCCCCGGTTCGTGGCGCATCGAAATGTTCTTTTTCTGGGCGATGGGCCGGATGGTGTCCACCACATCGGCCAGCAGGTCGTTCACGCGGAAGGAAGCGAAGCGGAACTCCTGGGTCCGCAGTTCGAGCCGCGAGAGGGTCAGCAGGTCCGCGGTCAGGCGGGTCAGGCGCTCGGCGTTGTGCCGGATGATGTTCAGGAACCGGAGATTGTGTTCGGGATCGTCGATGGCCCCATCGATGAGAGTTTCGGTATAGCCCTGAATGGATGCGAGAGGCGTTCGCAACTCATGCGAGACGTTGATGACGAAGTCCTTGCGGATTCGTTCGAGGCGATCGAGTTCGCTGTGCTCATGCTGCAACTGATGAACAGTGCGCTCGAGCTTGGCGCTGGTTTCATTGAGCTTGCGACCGAGCAGGCCGAGTTCACCCCACCCGACTTCGGGCAGCCGGGCTTCGAAGTTGGCATTGGCGAGTTCGCCCGCATAGCTGACGATCGCGCCGAGCCGGTTGGCAATCCGACGGGCAAAATAAGCCGCAAGCAGCACGGCGGGCAGGAAGGCCAGCGCCACGCTCTGCAGAATCCGGTTCCGGATCGTGACTTTTTCGGCGATCACGTTGGCGACCGGCATGGCAAGCCGGAGCGCGCCGTCGGGAATGGGCAGAGCTACGTAGACGAAACCGGTGCCCAACGTGTGGCTGATG
>DASZUZ010000166.1:0-1590 GCA_035547415.1 Bryobacteraceae bacterium
TGAATGAGGCCGAAGCAAAAGAGAGCGCCACCGGTTTGCCGGGGATCAGCGCGTCGACTGCCGGAAGAAGGTCGCTGAAGTCCCGGGAATCTGCTTTCACGTTAAGCCGCTCGCCAAGCGTGCCCGAAGCTTCGATTCGTGAATTCGGCAATTCGACCCAGGATTGCCCCAGTTCCACCGTCTTTCGGCCCGAGTCGTATCGCACCGCGACTTCGCCCCGGGCTGCGGGGCCGTTCGGCGCCGGCGCCACATTGAGGCGCGCGCTGACGCGGATCCGATTGGCATCGATCGTCGCATCGAAGGGGCCTGACACCATGCCGTCATAAGGGAGCGGCTTCTTCGTCTCGATCGCCGCCGTCTTCCTCAAATCGAATCGCTCCGCCCGGCCCCTTGCGGTCACGTGGCGGAAATCGACGACGTCCGCGTCCGCGAGCACTTCGCCCCCGAGCGCCTGCACGTGAAGTGACGAGAGATGAATTTTGCCCGGAGTCGCATGGACATCGCTCACGACACGCATGTCACGCAGCTTCCAATATGTGATGTCTGCTCCATGAAGCGCCCCGTCCACCGCATATTCCCCAGGCGTCCGGTAGCGCGCGGAGCCGCTCACGTACACCGTGCCGGACTGCCGCGTCCGGAGCTGGAAGATGGATGCTGTTTCGTCGAGCGACACCCGCGCCTCGTATCTGCCGTTCGCGACCGGATCGGCGAAGTTGTCGATGACCACATCTTTCAGATCGACCTGAGACTCTCTCGTCCTGACGGTGGCGTTTGAAATCGTGATCCGCTTCGGTTCCATCGCCGCGGAGGCCGCCACATCGAAATCCACCGATTCGACTCGCAGCGGAGCCAGCGACAGATTTCCCGAATAGCGCCGGTTTGCCGGATCGTAAGACATCTGCGCCGCGAGATTATTTCCATGCGCCTCCCACGGCATCCGGCGCGGCGGCTGCCCCGGTGACTCTGCGAAAAACGTGCCGTCTCGCAGGTCGAATTTCCCGATCTTCAGATCGAGAATTGTCTCCGCAATCGGCTTCCCGGTTCGCCGCGTCCTCGGTTGCGGAAGATTCGTCCGGCCATCCGGATACAGGACGACGTGCGCCTGCGGATGCTCCGCCTCCACGCGACTCACGTTCACGTCGCGCCCGATCAGCGAAATGACGCGGAGGCCGACCGTGATCCGATCGATCGCCAGCAAAGGCGCGTCGCTCGCGGATTCCGTTCCATGAATGACGAAACGATCCACTTCGGCCGTCAGAGTGCGCCAGTCGAACCGGAAAGCGCCGAGTTCTACTTTGCCGCCGGTGGCCTTCTCCGCCTGTTCGATGATCCCGTTGTGCACTTTCGCGCGGAGCCAGTCGCTTTGCGCGATCCACACCGCGGCTACCGCGACGAGCAGCAGAATCCCGGTAACGACGGCGGCGAGACGGGTCCAGGCTTTCACGGCGCAAGATCCTTCTGAAGATACTCAATCCGAATTCGCGCGCGTTGATCCTTGAGCCATGCTTCCATTTCCGAATCGGCCTGCTCGTTGGACGTGTTCCCGGCCGGACGGAACCGCAGGCCGAGAAATGTCAGCAGGTCCGCCTG
>DASZUZ010000167.1:0-8455 GCA_035547415.1 Bryobacteraceae bacterium
CAAATTCGCTCTTTTTTTCGTGCTTTCCGTGGCCGCCGCCGCGCAGGACCTCGATCCGGAATCGTCCCGGCTGGAAATTACGGGTTCATTCTGGTCCGTTGACTCGTCGGGCAGCATCCACGCAAACGGTACGCCGATCGATCTGAAGACCGATCTCGGCGTAAGTCAGGGACCGGCCACGTTCACCGGCAAGCTCGTCGCAAAACCGCGGCGCAAACAGAAAATCGTCGTGGAAGGTACGCCCGTCCGCCTCGACGGTTCGATGAACCTTTCCCGATCCATTACCTACAGAGGAAAGACTTATTCGGTCAGCGACCGCATTACCTCGAAAGCCGAGCTGAATTACTTTTATGCCGGCTATCAGTACGACCTGATTTCACGTCCGGGCGGGCACTTCGGGCTGGAAGCGGGCGGCGCCTGGCTGAACGCAACCGGAACAATCGTCAGTCAGACCACCGGTATCACCGCGTCAAAATCCGAAACCGTCGGCCTTCCGCTCGCCGGCGCGGAATTCCGCGTCTTTCCGGTGCACCGTCGCTTCGACGTCGAGATAAATGGTGAGGTGAAGGGAATGGCGTTCGGCCGCTATGGACACTATGTCCAGGCATCCGCCAACGCTGGCGTTGGATTCGGACCGGTGCTGGTCGAAGGAGGTTACCGCATCGTCGACATGGATATCCACACGAACGATCGGATCAGCGGAGTCGCGCCGCAGTTTACAGGACCGGTGCTTTCGCTCGTTTTCCGGATCCCATAATGGAAGGCAGGCAATAGCGCCCGCCTCGCATTACATGAAGTAGTCTTTGACTTTTTCGAGCAACCCTTTTTCGTGCGGCTCGTTGTTCACAGGCAGCGTTTCGGCGAGTTGTTCGAACAGCTTGCGCTGATCTTTGGTGAGTTTCGCCGGGATCTTCACGTCGACGTGGACAACCAGATCGCCGCGCCCCCGCCCTTGCACTTCGGGGACGCCTTTCCCCTTCACGCGAAGTTCTGCGCCGCTCTGCGTGCCTTCCGGAATTTCCAGAGAATGCGGTCCTTCAAGCGTGGGCACTTCGATCTTGTCGCCCAGCACCGCCTGCGCAATGTTGATCGGCACCGTGCAGTGGAGATCGTTGCCTTCCCGCTCGAAAACCGGGTGCTCTTTGACGCTGAAGAAAATGTAGAGATCGCCGTTCGGACCGCCATTCGCGCCGGGTTGCCCCTCGCCCGAGACCCGCAGCCGGTTCCCGTCGGCGATACCCGCCGGGATGGTCACCTTCAGGCGCTTGTTTACGTGGCGGTAGCCTTCACCGCGGCAGTCGCGGCACACGTTCTTGATGATCTGGCCCGCGCCGCCGCAATGCGAGCAGGTCCGGCGAACCGAAAGAAATCCCTGCGAAAAGACCTGTTCCCCGCGTCCGTTGCAACCGGGACAGGTGACGCTTCCGCTGCCGGGCTCGGCGCCCTTTCCGCTGCAGCGGGGACATGGCTCGAGTTTCGGAACCTGGATCTCGACGGCTTTGCCGAAGGCGGCCTCCTCGAACGTCAACGTCATGTCGTAACGCAGGTCGTCGCCTTTGGCCGGCCGGTTGCGGCCGCCGCCGCGCTGCTGGCCGAACATATCGCCGAATCCGAAAACCTGGCTCAGCAGGTCGCCCAGATCCATGGCCGACGGGTCGAACCCGCCGCCGCCCATGCCGGAAAGTCCCTGATGACCGTACGCGTCATACGCGGCGCGCTTCTGCGGATCCGAGAGCACGCCGTAGGCTTCCGCCGCTTCCTTAAACTTCTCTTCCGCGGAATGGTCGCCCGGATTGCGATCCGGATGGTACTGGAGAGCGAGCTTGCGGTAGGCGCTCTTCAACTCCTGGTCGCCAGCGCCGCGGGCAACGCCGAGCACCTCGTAATAATCGCGTTTTGTCACCGTCATTTACTGAACTTCAGGGCTTTACCGCAACCCGAACCATGGCCGGCCGCAGCAATTTTCCTTTGAAATGATATCCGCGCTGGAATTCTCCCAGAACGGTGTTGTCCTCGGCCTCGTTTGTCTCCACCCGTTCGATCGCCTGATGCAGGTGCGGATCGAATGGCTTGCCGGCGGTTTCCATCGGCTCGAGTCCGAGCTTTTTGAGCGTTTCGAGCATGCGATTGTAGATCATCGCCACGCCCTTCGCATAGTCTGAACTTCCCGAATCCGCCTGCAGCGCGCGCTCGAAATCGTCGAGGACCGGAAGCAGATCCTTCACCATCTCCATGCCGGCATACTGCAGATATTCCGACCTTTCACGCTCGGTGCGTTTGCGGAAATTATCGAATTCAGCCTGTCGCCGGAGAAGCAGGTCTCTCGCCTCGTCACGCTCCGCTTTGAGACCGTCCCGTTCGATTCGCAGTTGATCCAGGTTGTCCGACCGTTCGGACACTTCTTCCGTTTTAACGTTGTTCTGTTCCACGTTTACACACCAGAATTTCAGGTTAGCAACCGTCAGAGGGTTTCGAAAGTCCTGCCTATCTGCTGTACGGCCGAGATAACTCGTTCGTAGTGCATCCGCATGGGCCCCAGCACCGCCACGCGAGCGCGCACTCCGGAGGGAAGATCGACCGTTACTCCTATTAGAGTCAGTTCGCGCATCGCGGGATGCGCATCTTCCAGCCCCACGTGGATTCCCACCTGCCCCTGAGATGTTTCCAGAAACCGGTCCAGAAGCGCGACGACTCGTTTCTTCTCTTCGAGCGCCCGGAAAAGCTCCCGCATGCGCTCGCGGGTGAGGTGCAGATCCAGCCCCACGAGCCAGGAAGCGCCATCCATGGCGAGTTGGGGGTCGTCGTCCACCGCAAGCAAGCCCTTCTGGCAGAGCAGCGTAAGCTGCTGAAGAACAGCGTCGTACATGGCGCGTTCTTCCTCAATGCGGCGCAGCAGTTCGGCCCGAGCCCGTTCGAGCGTCCAGCCGGCGAAATTGACGTTGACGTAATTGCGCAGCTGAACCAGTTCGTCCTGGCGAAACTCCCGGTCGAGCGTAACGACCCGGTTTCGAACCATCTTGTCGCGTGTCGCGACGATCATGAGGATCCGGCGTCCCGAGAGCCCGACGAGCTCGATATGTTCCAGTTCCTGGGATGACGAAGGCAACGCAGCCGCAATCCCGACATTGCGCGTCAGTTCCGTGAGTACCCGGGAGGCAATGGCGACACGTTCTTCCAGCGACTCCCCCCGGTACATCTGGTTGAGAATACGATCCCTGTCGGATGCCGGAAGGGGTTTTGCCGAAACGGCGCCAGCGAAATCGCGGAAGGCCTTGTCGGTCGGAATGCGCCCGGCGGACGTATGCGGCTGCGAGAGATAGCCTTCGTCGGCGAGATCCGCCATTACATTCCGGATGGTGGCAGGGCTCAGGGACAGATGGCGCATCCGCGAAAGCGTACGGCTTCCCACCGGTTCGCCCAGGTCAATATAGGCGCGCACGATCAGGTGCAGAATATCCCGCTCTCTCGGACTTAACTCCCGGCCCGACAACGGCATGCAGCGCAAACTCCTGATACTTAATATACTGTTAACAGGCGAGTGCGGCAATACACCGGCTCAACGGTACAACGCAAATCGCTCGATTGACGGGGCTTGCGCCCCTTCGGTAAACTGAACCTTTGCCTGCTGATCTGCGGGATGCCCGTTTGCAGCATGCAGAGCAGGTCCTTGCGCGTATCACTCTCACCAAAACACCAACCGGAGAATGCATGGCAGAAGTTCAAAAATACCTTTTCACGTCCGAATCCGTAACTGAAGGCCACCCCGACAAAGTCGCGGACCAGATTTCCGACGCCGTTCTGGACGCCGTCCTCGAACAGGATCCCTACGGGCGCGTCGCGTGCGAGGTCCTGGTGACCACCGGAATCTGCGTCGTTTCGGGCGAGATTACGACCACCTGCTATGTGGATGTTCCCAAAATCGCGCGCGAAACGATTCGCGAAATCGGTTACACCGACGCGGCTTTCGGTTTCGATTCCAAAACCTGCGGCGTACTGAACACGATCCAGAGCCAGTCTCCGGACATCGCCATGGGCGTGGACACAGGCGGAGCGGGCGACCAGGGCCTGATGTTCGGCTACGCGTGCAACGAGACCGAAGAGCTGATGCCCCTGCCGATTCAGTTGGCCCACCGGCTCACGAGACAGCTCTCCGAAGTTCGCAAGTACGGCAGCCTCAGCTATCTTCGTCCGGACGGCAAGAGCCAGGTTTCAGTGGAGTATGTAAACGGCAAGCCGGCCCGCATTGACGCCATCGTGATTTCCACCCAGCACGGTGACGACGTTTCGACCGAACAACTCCGGGCCGATGTCCGGAAGCACATCATCGACGCCGTCGTGCCGGCGGCGATGGTCGACGCGAACACGAAATACCACATCAACCCCACTGGTCGGTTTGTCATTGGCGGACCTCACGGCGACACCGGTCTCACCGGCCGCAAGATCATCGTGGATACATACGGCGGCATGGGTCGTCACGGCGGCGGCGCGTTTTCGGGCAAGGATCCGACGAAGGTCGACCGTTCGGCCTGCTACATGGCTCGCTATATCGCGAAGAATCTGGTTGCCGCTGGTCTCGCGGAGCGCGTTGAAGTGCAGCTCGCCTATGCCATCGGCGTCGCCGACCCTGTTTCCGTCATGGTGAACACGTTCGGCACCGGAACCGTCCCGGAGACCGAAATGACGGAACTGATCCGCGCGAATTTCCCGCTGACGCCGAAGGGCATCATCGATCACCTGCAACTCCGCAAGCCGATCTACAAGAAAACTGCGGCGTTCGGTCACTTTGGCCGTTCCGGCGACTCCTTCTCCTGGGAGAAGACCGACAAAGCGGAAGCGTTGCGTGGCGCAGCCCGCGCGGCCGGCGCGGCAGCCGATTAACCTGTCTGTTTCGAATTGAGAAAGCCGGTGGACCTTTCAACGGGTTCCACCGGCATTTTTTATGTGCGCCTGTGGATGTTTCCTGCTTGTCGCGGTGGCTGCCGGCGTGGGGTTTCTTATCCTCCACGGTCTGTGGTGGGCGGCCGCGCTCTTACTCATCGTGTCAGCAGTAATCGGCTGGTTCGGCGCGAAGGCTTCGGGCTGGCGGCCAAAGCCAAAGTAAATCTCGTCAGCCCGCCAGCAGCACCTTCATTGCGCCGCGCGCGGCGGCTCGCGCGAATGCGCCCGCCGCACTCGCCAGCGGCAGGACCTCTGAAATCATCGACTCCACGTCGACAGCGCCCAGCCGAAGCAGTTCCAGCGCCGGTTCGAACCTCCCGCAACGCGAGCCGACGAGCGTGATCTCGTTCACGATCACAGGAGCGGTATCGACAGGAACCTCGCCGTGAACCGTTGATTTAAGGATGACGGTACCGCGCGGCTGCGTCATCCGCACTGCCGTCTTCAACCCCTCCGGCGAGCCCGTGGCATCCACCACCCACTCGTATTCGGCCTCCGGCAGACTCCGGCCCGCGATCTCCGTCGTCACACCCGCCTTCGCGGCAAGCCGCAGCTTCTCCGGATGGCGTCCGAACTGGTGAACCCGATATCCATGCGCGCCGAGCGTCTGGCTCACCAGCAGCCCGAGTTTGCCGTCTCCCAGGACGGCCACCGGACTGCCGCACGGAATTCGAACCTGATCGAGGATTTCGCACGCCGCGGCCAGCGGTTCGGTAAACACCGCCGCCTCCGTGGAAATCGAATCCGGCACCACGTGCAGATTGCGCTCCGGAAGAGTCAGGAACTCGCGAAACGCGCCGGGATGCCTCACGATTCCCAGCACGGTGCGATGCGGACAATGCCGCTCCAGCCCGCGGCGGCACCACGAACAGTCCGCGCAGGCCAGATTGATTTCGCCCACGACCCGCTTCCCGATCAGTTCCGGGTTATCGGCCGCGACCACTTCTCCGACAAACTCATGTCCCGGAGTCCCGGAAAACCCGTAGTAACCGCGCTGCAGCTCGAGATCGGTATTGCAGATGCCGCCCCTGATCAGCCGGATCAGCGCATGGGCATCGGGCCGTTCGGGCGGCGCGGAGGTGCGGATTTCAACGCGGCCGTCTTCAATGTGTGCGGAAATCATGAACGCTTTATAGCGTTATTGTCGCGCCATCGCCCGTCAGACACGCCCCTCAGAGACTCAGGACCGGGCAGGGTGCTTCCCGGATAATTCCGTAAACTTTCGATCGGAGCCGGCCGGCAAATTGATTGATCACGCCTCTGCCAATCAGGACCAGATCTCCGCTGTGATGCCGCGCCGCCTGAGACACCACGCCAGGGACGCTG
This sequence comes from Bryobacteraceae bacterium, assembly GCA_035547415.1. Taxonomy (GTDB): domain Bacteria; phylum Acidobacteriota; class Terriglobia; order Bryobacterales; family Bryobacteraceae; genus BOG-234. Next base: position 6,265 of record DASZUZ010000167.1, read on the forward strand.
CCGGCCTCGATGCAGACCTCGAAATTCGTTTCCGTCTCCGCCTGCAGCTTTGCTATTTCCGCGCGGGCGCGCTCCTTCAGAACATTCTCGAACGGCGCATCGAAATAGAGCGCGGGACGGGTTTCCGCTCCCGGAACGGCGTGAACCAGAAACACCCGGGCATCCCAGTCCTTCGCGATGTTCGCCGCATGCCGGATCAGTCCGATGCTGCCTGGCTCGAGATCGAGCGCGCACATCACGGTTTTCACATCCGTATGTTGGGGAGGAACCGGCTGATCCAGGTGTACGCCCGTCCAGACGGCGCATTCGGCGTCGTGAAGCACCTTCGCCGTTACCGAGCCGAGCAATGCCGCACGGAAAGTCCCTCGCCCGTGCGTTGGCATCATGATGAGATCGGCTCCTCGCGTCTTCGCGATATCGGCGACACAGGTTCCGGCCTCCCCGTCTTCCACCAGTTGGGTGACGTCGATGCCTGGAAAGCAATCGGCGGCGAAGATCCCGAGCTTCGCGGTGACTTCCTCCACGATTTTCGGCAGATCGAACTCGGCGATGTAGGCGCCATCGCTGGCTGCGATCCAGCCGGGCGTTTCCACCACGTGCAGGATCGATACAGAGGCATTGTAGTGCGCTGCCATCGCCTTCACGTAAGGTGCCGCCGAGTAACTGCGTTCCGAGAAATCGACGGGAAACAGAATGTGCCGGAATGTCATGAGCTTTCTCCTTCCGGTAAAGAAATGCGCACATCGATAGCCGCCTCAAACCCGCTGATCTATTGGTTGCGCCGCGAAAGCGACTGCGCGATATCGCGCAGCTTTGCGTCAAAGTGCTCGAAGCACAAGGCGGTACTCGATCGTACGAATACCGCTCCAGCCTGAATTTATTGGTTCAAACACGCATCAGCCCTGTGGCGGATCGGATGCAACCGGGAAAGTCCCGCACGGATGTTTTGGTCCGGCTCAAGAGGTTTCCGATGAAGATCCATGCCGTTCGCGTACTGCTTCTGCTCGTTCTGGCGATTTCGCTTACGGGCGCGAGAAAGAGTCCGTACGGGCCGCACGACAAAGCGGCCTACATGAACTCAGTCATTATCGACTTCCTGCGTCCGGGCCTGAACATCCAGATCAGTTCCGGATCGATCGCCGCGGATGGAACCATCACGGTCGTTTATACCGTGGCGGATCCTCAGAATCTGCCGCTCGATATCAACGGCGTGTACACGCCTGGCCCCCTCAGCATCCGTTACGTCGCGGCATATATTCCGAAAAGCCAGAGTCAGTTCGTCGCTTACACAACCACGACGACAAACGGCGCGGCGACCGGTATGGTTACTATCGCCGGCACGGACTCGGGCGGAGTCCTGAGCCAACTCGATTCGGGTAAGTATCAATACGTCTTCAAGACGAAGGCCCCGTCTGGCTTCGATGCTTCAGCGACCACAAGGATTGGCGTTTACGGAACCCGGAATATGAGCGCCTTTGGAATTCCCAATAACTATTCCACGGCCGTTTATACCTTCGTGCCCAACGGCGCCAGTGTAACGCAGGTGCGCGACATCGTCAGAACCACCGCCTGCAACGGTTGCCACGATCAGCTGTCGGCTCACGGCGGCGGCCGGCGCGCCGTCGAACTGTGCATCATGTGCCACACGCCGCAGTCCGTCGATCCGAGAACCGGAAATCCGGTCGATTTCAAGGTTTTCATTCACAAGCTGCACATGGGATCGCAGTTACCCAGCGTGATCGCCGGAAAGCCGTACGTGGTGAATAACGTGGATTTCTCCACCGTTGTGTTTCCGGCGGATCCGCGCCGCTGCGAAATGTGTCATGACCAGAAATCCGGAGCGCTCCAGGCAGGGAATTATCTGACGAAGCCTTCGGCCGCCGCATGCGGTTCCTGCCATGACGACGTGAATTTCGCCACCGGCCAGAACCATCCGGGCGGGCCGCAGCCCAGCGACAATCTTTGCGCCAACTGCCACATCCCCCAGGGCGAGATTGATTTCGATGCATCCATCAAGGGCACGCACGTGATTCCTGCCGACTCTGCCATGCTCAACGGTCTGCAGATCACGCTGAAGAAGATTGACAACGGCATGGCCGGACAGAAGCCCGTTGTCACCTTTTCGCTTCTCGATAAGAGTGGGGCCCCGCTTGCCCCGTCGAAGTTAAGCAACCTGTCATTCACGATGGCC
>DASZUZ010000168.1:0-1894 GCA_035547415.1 Bryobacteraceae bacterium
CGTGTTTCTGTCCGGCGGTATCGAGAAACTGCGGAATGCGGGTTTCCGGTGGGCCGATGGAAAGAGCTTTCGGAGCTATCTGATCCGACACCACCTGATCAGCGGCGGAAACGCAGCTCTCTGGCTCGCCCGTCGCCCGGGGCTTTGCCGTTTTTTCAGCACCTGCGTTCTTGCGTGGGAATTGACCTTTTGGATGGCCGTCCTGTCTCCGCTGGCTGGCACGGTCTGGGCGGTTTTCGGGATCCTGTTTCTGGTTTCGACAGCGATTCTGATGCGCATCCACTACTGGATCTACTTCGGTCCGCTGTACTTCGCTTTTCTGACGCCATGGATATGCGCGAAATCCTGACTGCATCGCAACTGGCCGCCGAGTTCGCCCGGCGGCCGGGCCTGATCCCGGTGAACGTCGATGCCGCAGGCGGCACGGTGGAATGGCTGGATCTGCAGCAATATCACTGTTATCACGGCTTCTTCAGCGACTCAATCGCCGAGTACCACGCGCTGAGTCGCGGGGCGCCGTACCGCTGCGCATCCGGACTGGAAGCGCTCGATGCGATCGATTTTACGGAGAACTGCATCCCGCCGTCGGGGTTTATCTTTCATGCAGGCCGGTGCGGATCGACCGCCCTGGTCAAGGTTCTCGCACGCTGCCGTGCCCACGTGGTTTTCGGCGAGGCCGCCGCACACAATCAGATCTGGGGAGCGCTTCCCGAGCACGATGAAGACGCGAGCCGACTGTACCGGAAACTGCTGCTCGCCATGGGACGGCGCCGACTCAGTTCGCATCGCGCTCATATCATCAAGTTCACGTCGTACAACGTGATGCGCCTCGAATTTATCCGCAGAGCGTTCCCGGATACGCCTGCGCTGTTTCTCTTCCGGGACCCCGGACCGACGCTGGCCTCGTGGCATCGGGGCAGTCCCGGCTGGCTCGGAAAAGATGCGTACGTTGGCAAGGTCTGGAACCGACCGGAGGCGGCGGTGGAAGATTTCTTTCGCGCGGCTCTCGACACGGATGACCGGCGGTTCGGGCTTCTCGATCATCGGGATCTGAGCGCTGAGACTCTGCCGGCGATTCTCGATTTCTTCGGGTTAAATGTATCTGAAGCCGACTTTCGACAGATGGCTTCCGAGTTCGCCTGGGATTCCAAACAGGTGAAGCCGGCAAAGTTCGTGCCCCGGTCCAACCCTGTGGTCCCGGTTCCGGAGAGCCTGGCGAGCCTGTACCGCAGGCTTCATTCCCGATCGTTGTCATGGCGGCAATGAACGATCCCATCGATCTTCTGGTCCGCCTTGTCTCGGGTACAGCGGATCCGGCGCTGCTCCACGTTCCGGCCACGTGGGAAACGGTAAGGGCCCATGCTCCTTCCAGCGGCGTGAATCCGATGATTGCGTTCAAGGCGCGCGAGCATGTCTCCGGCGCCGCGCGAGCCTGGTGCGACCGGGTTCTGATGCGCTGCTGGTCAAAGCACACGCGGAATCTTCAGGATCTGAGCCGGACTATTGCGGCGCTCGAGGCCGCGAAGATTGCATCGATCTCGCTGAAGGGCCCGCTGTTGGCCCAGCGGTGCTATCAGCCGCCGTTCGTCCGGAAGCCGGCGCAGGACCTCGATCTGGCAGTCATGTCCGCCGATTTGCCTCGGGCGCAGTCCGCGCTCGAAGCCATCGGATACCGACCGCAATTGTCGATCGCGGAAGCAAAAGCCCGGACCCATCACCTGGAGATGTATCACGACACGCTTCCCCGGGTCGAACTGCATTTCCGGCTCAGCCACGGCGCCATCGGGATTCCCGTGGAGGAGTTTTTCGAGAGGGCGCTTCCGTGGACCTTGCCGGACGGGACAAAGGCGCTGGTGCTTGCCCCGTCCGATTTGCTTCTCCATCTCGCCCTCCA
>DASZUZ010000169.1:0-4239 GCA_035547415.1 Bryobacteraceae bacterium
GTATTCTCCGCGATTGCCGTAGGCGCCGGCCAGTTCCCCATAGAGGTGCGCCATCGCGAAATTGTAGTAAGCGGATGCGTGCTCGTCGGGTTTCGCGGCGATCGGGGCGCCGGGGGTTTGTCCGAAAGCCGGCGTCGAGGCGGTTACACACGCCAGACCCAGAGACACCAATGCAGCTCGCGCGTAACCGTTCATTTGTTTCCGCCTTCCTTCGTGAACACGCAGCAGGCGCTGCCTTCTTTGTGCGCCGTCCGCTCCAGCGAATCGCTCGTCATCATTGTATAACGCCGATAATGGATGGACCGTTGCAAAAGAACCCTCCCCTGATCGCGATAGCGGGTCCCACGGGGTCCGGCAAGAGCCACCTCGGACTCGAAATCGCGCAGCGATTTTCGGGCGAAATCGTCAACTGCGACTCCATCCAGGTGTATCGCTACTTTGATATTGGCGCGGCTAAAATCCCGGAGCGCGAGCGGCGCGGCATTCCTCATCACCTGATAGATGTTCTGGAGCCGGATCAGGTTTTCACCGCTGGCGACTATTCGCGTCAGGGGAGGCGGGTTTTACACGAAATCGCGGAACGCGGACATCTCCCTGTCGTGACCGGTGGTACCGGTTTTTACCTTCGGGCTTTGATTGACGGTCTGGCGCCGGGGCCGAGCCGTGACGAGGAACTGCGGGGTCGTCTTGCGGACCGCGAGAAGCGCCGGCCCGGACTGGTTCACCGGTTCCTGCGGCGTCTCGATCGTGTCACGGCATCCCGCATTCATCCGAACGATGTGCCCAAAGTGATCCGCGCGGTCGAGATCTGCCTCGCATCGCGTCGCCCCGCCACAGAGATCTTCTCCGCCGGACGCGATGCGCTGGAAGGATTTCGGATTCTCAAGATCGGGCTTTTTCCGGATCGCGAACGTCTGTACCTGCGGCTGGAATCCCGCCTGGAAGCCATGTTCGCCAGCGGGCTGGTGGAGGAAACTGCCGCTATTCTGGCGCGAGGGTTCCCCGCCAGCGCAAAACCGTTCGAATCGATCGGCTACAAACAAGCTGTACAGGTGGTCCGGGAAGAACTGTCGCTCAAGGACGCCCTGTTCTATGCGCGCCGCGATACGCGTCGCTACGCCAAGCGGCAGATGACCTGGTTCCGGCAGGAGTCCGGTCTGGAGGTATTGCGGGGCTTTGGCGACGATCCGGACGTCGTGGAGAAGGCGCTGGCGCGCGTGGGATCATTCCTGACCTCTGCAGACTGACGCAGGCGCCTATTTCGCATCCCGCCAGTTTCTGCCCACGCCGGTCTCCACCAGTAACGGGACCTGCAGTTCGAGCACGCCTTCCATTTCCTTCTTCACCAGACGCGTCAGATCTTCCGTCTCCTCCGGCGGCGCTTCGAGCACCAGTTCGTCATGCACCTGGAGGAGCAGTTTGCTGCGCCAGCCCGCCAGCGCCTTGTCGATCCGCACCATCGCGAGTTTGATCAGATCCGCCGCCGTGCCCTGGATGGGCGAGTTCACGGCAGTGCGTTCGGCGAATCCACGAGCGTTGGAATTTCGGCTGTTCATGTCGGGGATGGGCCGCTCGCGTCCGAACAGCGTTTTCGCGACCCCGGTTTCGCGTGTCCTGGCGATTGTCTCGTCAATAAAGCGCTTGACTCCGGCGTATCGTTCAAAGTAGTTCCGGATATAAGCGTCCGCCTCTTTGCGGGAAATGCCGAGGTTCTCGGCCAGCCCGAACGAGCTGATCCCATACACGATGCCGAAGTTGACCGCCTTGGCGCTGTTGCGCGCCTCTTTGCTCACCAGCATCGGCGGAACTCCCATGACTTCCGCCGCGGTTCTTGTGTGAATGTCCTCGCCTTTGCGGAACGCATCCACCAATACCGAATCGCCCGACATGTGCGCCAGGAGCCGCAATTCGATCTGCGAGTAGTCCGCGACCACCAGGTTCCAATCGTCGCGGGGCACGAATGCGGTGCGGATCTCGCGCCCCAGTTCGGTCTTGATGGGAATGTTCTGCAGATTCGGATTCGAAGACGACAGCCGTCCGGTCGCCGCGCCCGTCTGATTGAAGCTGGTATGGACCCGTCCTGTATCGGGATCGATCAGAGCGGGCAGCGCGTCGACGTAGGTGCCCTTCAGCTTCGTGAGCTGCCGGTAGTCGAGTACCTTCCGTACGATGGCGTGTTCCGGAGCCAGGGATTCGAGAACATCCGCCGCGGTGGAGATCGTCTTCCCTTTGCCGTAGCGAAATGGCGCGGGCAGCCCCATCTCTTCGAACAGCACACGGCCAAGCTGCTGCGGCGATGCAATATTGAACTCGCGTCCCGCGAGGCCGTGAATCTCCGCGGTCAGCCGGGTGATTTCGCTATCGAGCATGGCCGAAAGCCTCGCCAGTTCGGCGGAATCCACGCGGATTCCCTCGTGCTCCATGCGGGCCAGAACACCGGCCAGGGGTAACTCGATGTCTTCGTACAGCCGACTCAGACCGCGCCGTTCGATTTCCGGCCGGAGGCGCTCGTTGAGTTCGTAGATATAGAGGGCGCGTTCGTCGGCGCGGGGACCCGTGCGCAGATCCAGGCGCCGCTCGACCATCGCATCCAGGGAGCAGCCGCTCGGGTCCGCATCGAGCAGGAACGAATACAGCGAAACGTCATCGCGGAATCCCGCCGCATGAATTCCCTGCCGGAGCAGGTGAAGCGTCAGGCTCTTGAGGTCCGCCGTGGCCTTCGGCACGTTGGCGCTCTCCAGATCCGCGCGCACCTCATCCACACGCGCTGCTGGCAGACTGCGGGCCTCGCAGGTACGGCAAGCCAGGCCGAACTCCGTCAGTTCCGGCGAGTAACTGATCGAAAGCGCCGCGCCGGCGCGTCCCGCGACGAAATGGCGCACTGCCGCAGCATCTTCAAGCACGGCGAAATCGCGCGGGCGCGTGTCTTCAGAAGGCCCGAGTTCCTTCAGCTGCGAAAAGAATTCGAGTTCTTTCAGAAGCGGCTTCAGGAGTTCAGTGTCGCCTTCCTGTGTTCGCAGCGATTCGAGGTCGAAGTCCACCGGCACGTTGCAGTCGATCGTCGCCAGCTTTTTGCTCATCAGGACTCGTTCGCGATTATTCTGAAGGCTTTCGCGATACATCTTCCGCGTCACTTCCGACGCGCGGTCGAGCGCGGCTTCGACCGATCCGAACTGCTCGATCAGATCCTTTGCGCCTTTGTCGCCGATGCCTGGCGCGCCGGGGATGTTGTCGATCGCGTCGCCTTTGAGCGCGAGCAGGTCGGCGACCTGACGGGGTTCCACGCCCATAAACTCTTTCACCTTTGCCGGATCGTACCAGGTGTCGTCTTTGGCCGGATTCAGCATGGAGACGCGATCCGTTACGAGCTGCAGCATGTCCTTGTCGCTGGAGACAATGACGACTTCGCAACCCGCTTCCGCGGCCTTACGGCTCAGCGTGCCGATCACGTCGTCGGCCTCGAAACCGGGATACTGCAGAATCGGAATGCGCAGCGCCTCGATCAGTTTCGTGACATAAGGGATCTGCTCGGCGAGATCCGACGGCATTTCGGCGCGATTGGCCTTGTATTCCGCATATTCCTGCTCACGGTGGGTTTTTCCGAGGCTTTCGAATACGGCGGCCATGTACTTCGGCTCAAACGTGCGCGACAGTTTCCGCAGCATGTTGCTGAAGATGAACACGGCTTCGGTGGAAAGGCCTGTCGTGGTTCGCATGGGCGGGGCGCCGGTGCGAGCGCGGGCGTGATACGCCCGGAAGATGAAGCCATAAGTGTCAATAAGAAAGAGTCGCGGAGCGGCCACTGCCGCCCATTATAGGCGGGCTGGAACCGCATCCATTTGGAAGGCCCCGGAATTCACGGGCCCGACGCCCGAAAGATATGCCGGGTTAACGCTTTGTTTCGTTGACTCCATCCAGGCGCGCGCGTACTCTGAATTCGCGGTCCTGGTCCCTGGAGTCAGAATCCGTCGGCATCGGGAGCGCAATTCACGGCAATAAGGGGAAAGCCATGCAGAGCGCTGAAAGCAGGATCTGGCAGAGCGATATCGGATCTTCCCTGATTGAGAGACTACCGGACGGATCGGTCGTTATTTGTGAGCAGCGAACGCGAAACGTGCATTCACTGAAACCCGAGGCGGCCTTCATCTGGAACAACTGCGCGGATGGAGCGACACGAGAGCAACTGTCTGACAGTTTCATGCGGCGGACGAGCGACGCCACGCCGGACTCGTTCGATGA
>DASZUZ010000170.1:0-1528 GCA_035547415.1 Bryobacteraceae bacterium
TCGCGCCTGTTCAATCGCTTCGGGCAAGGCATCACCGTCAACCAGCTCATCACGGACCTGGGCCGCACGGGAAATCTGGTCGCGAGTTCCCGTTTCCAGGCGCAGGCGACGGACCAGACTTATCAGGCAACGCGTTATGACATTCTTCTCCAGGTGAGCCGCGCTTACTTCGCTTTGCTCCACACGCAGGCCGTGGTTAAGGTGGCGCGGGAGACGGTCGCCGCCCGGCAGTTACTTCTCGATCAGATCAGCGCTCTTGCGAAAAACAATCTGAAATCCCAACTCGATGTCAGTTTCGCGGACGTGGCGGTCTCTGAGTCCAGGCTCCTTCTGCTCCGCGCGCAGGACGACGAGCAGGGAGCGATGGCGCAATTAACCAGAACTCTCGGAGCGGATCAGAGTATTGAGTATCAGCCGGTGGATGAGCCTTTGCCTCCCACGCCCCCGGCGAGCCCGGATGACCTGATCCAGCAGGCATTGAACAGCCGGCCGGAAGTGGCAAGCCTCCGCTCCATGCGGGATTCCACGTACCGATTCGCGGATGCGGAGAAAGACCTGGCGCGCCCGAGCGTTTCTCTGGTCGGGGTGGCCGGCTTTTTGCCACTGATCAATCAGCTCGGCGCTACTCCCATTCCCGCGCAGTATGCCGGGGCCGCGGTCGACGTCCACATCCCTGTCTTCAACGGCCACGATTTCTCTTCACGATATGAAGCGGCTCTGTATCGCGCGAAGGAAGCCGACGAGCGCCTTCGCGATGAGCAGGAACGTGTCACGCGCGATGTTCGAGCGGCGTGGGCGAGCGCCTCCACGGCATTCCAGCGTATCGACGTCACCGCGCAGTACATTCGTCAGGCGGCCCTTGCCATGAATCTCGCGCAGGGGCGCTACAATCTGGGCCTCTCATCGATCGTGGAACTGACGCAGGCGCAGTTGAGCGAGACGCAGGCTGAGATCGAAAATCTCAATGCCCGATACGACTACCAGGGTCAGTACGCGATGCTGCAATTTGCGATCGGGCAACTGCGGTAAAACGAGAACTGGTGAATCGAAACTCAACTCTGTTTCACGAAGAGCAACGGCTTGGAAAGCTTCGTGTCCTTGCGATGCTGGCGATCCCTCCAGCGGGGTTCGCGGCGCTGACGGTCTGGCAGGTCTGGATGGGTCATCCATGGGGCAGGCATCCCATGTCGAACGGAAGCGTCATTTTCTGGACGATCTTCCTGTTCCTTCTATACGCTCGTCTCGCAACGATCCGTCTGGTGACCGATGTTTTTCCGGACAGCGTTCGAGTGGCGATGAAAGGCTTCTGGCGATCGCGCCGTGTCTTTCCGGAAGAGATCCGGACCGTAAAAACGACTGTTTTCGATCCCGTGCGCGACTACGGCGGGTATGGAGTTCGCTCCGCCGACGACGAGAAAGCCTGGATCGCTTCCGGAAATCAGGGAGTCCGGCTGGAGTTAACCAACGGCGCGCGGCTGCTGATCGGATCGAGACAGCCCAAAGATCTCGAGACGGCGATTCGCAGGTT
>DASZUZ010000171.1:0-2082 GCA_035547415.1 Bryobacteraceae bacterium
GATAATGAGGATCGTTCCGGAGCCTGCCGCGTTGCGGTGCGAAGCCGCCTCGGCTCGGACGGGAACCGTTCCCTCGGCGGCCGGAATCAAAACCTGAAAGGTGGTCCCCGCTCCGGGCGCGCTCTCGACAGAGATCGCCCCGTGGTGGCCGCGCACGATCCCCTGCACGGCAGCCAGTCCCAGCCCGCGACCAGTGAATTTAGTCGTGAAGAATGGATCGAAAATTTTCTTCAGCGTTTCGGAGTTCATACCGCATCCGTCGTCCCTCACCTCGAGACTCACATATCGGCCTGGCTTCAGATCGTAGCCCCGGAACCGGGGACGCACCGCTCTTTCGTCGATCTCCACCTCCTGGACGCCCACGAAAACGTGACCGGGACGCGGCCCGATCGCCTCGGCGGCGTTGATCATCAGATTCATCGCCACCTGCTGCATCTGCGCCCGGTCGGCCTCGATCGCGGGAATGTTGTCCTGCAGTTCCAGAGTCAGTTGAACGTTGCCCGCGATCGATGTCCGCAGAAGCGCCTGATTTTCCCGCACCAGGTCCGCGAGGTTGAGCAATTCCACAATGAAACGGCCCTTGCCCGAATACGCCAGCAACTGCTGCGTCAACTCGGCGGCCCGTTCACTCGCCCGAACCGCCTCCCGCAGCATCGGCCTGATCGGGTGCGAATTCGGAAGCATCTCCTCGGCGAGACTGGCGTTCCCCATGATCCCCACCAGAAGGTTATTGAAATCGTGGGCGACTCCACCGGCGAGAACCCCCAGGCTCTCGAGCTTCGCCGATTGACGGAGCTGATCCTCGAGCCGCTTCTTCTGCGTAATGTCGGAGACAAACGCGGATACTCCATTGCCCGTCGGATAGGCGTGCCATTCGGTCCAGATCTCCGATGACGCATAGTAATAATCGAATTGCACCGGCTTTCGCTGCTCCGCGACGCGCCGCAATTCCGACGACAATTCCGAATCGCGCGTCTCGGGGTACTCGTCCCACAACACTTTGCCGATCAGGTCTTTCGGCCGCCGTCGCGCCATGGCGGCGGCAATGTGATTCACATACGTAAATCGCCACTCGTTATCCAGCGAAATAAACGCGTCCGTGATGGTTTCGAGTACTTCCACCACTCGCGCCTCGGCCTGTTCCGCTTCGCGTCGCAACTGCTGCTCGCGAAGCATGGCGTCCGTACGGAGCCTCGCCATCTTGAGGTTGCTCGCCACTCGCGCCCTGAGTTCCCTTGCCGTGAACGGCTTCACGAGGTAATCGTCCGCGCCCTGCGCCAGCCCTTCCACGGTCGCCTCTTCACCCGCGCGCGCGGAGATCAGGATGACGGGCAGAGTCTTCAACCGGCTGTCGTCGCGAAACGCCCGGACCAGACCGAATCCGTCCAGTTCCGGCATCATCACATCGCTCACCACGATGTCGGGAGGATTCGTCCGGATCGCTTCCAGCGCTGCCCGGCCGTTCGCGACGGTGACCACGTCGTAATGTTCGAGCAGCAGCTTCGCGACGTACTCGCGCATGTCCGCGTTGTCGTCGGCGAGCAGCACGCGCTGCACGGATGCCCCGTCCTGCTGACCGGAACGCGATCCCACCAGCGACTCGCCCCGGTCGACCGCAAACGGCTCGATGCCGCCGGAAGCGCCCGCGCCCGGAAGCCACCGCAGTGCTTCTTCCACATAAGCATCCGCGGTCGACACTCGGCCATGCGTCTCCTGCGCGGACTGAATTCGTTCCGCGGGCAGGTGCGCTCGGCCCAACGGAATCTCGACCGAAAAGGTGCTGCCCGCGCCTTCGCGGCTCTCGACGCCCACTGTCCCGCCATGCAGTCTTGTCAATTCCTGCACCAGCGCCAAACCGATCCCGGTTCCCTCGTAGGTGCGGCCGCGCGCCCCTTCAATCCTATGGAAACGCTCGAACACCCGTTCGATCTGATCCGCCGCGATGCCCGTTCCGGTATCGGCGACCTCCAGACGGGCTTTGCCGCCGCGCTCGTGAAGAGATACGCGGATGTGACCTTCAAACGTGTACTTGAACGCGTTCGAGATGAGGTTCAGGACGATCTTCTCCCACATCTCCCGGTC
>DASZUZ010000172.1:0-3656 GCA_035547415.1 Bryobacteraceae bacterium
CGGCGCCCGTCATCGACATTATGGACGCGCTGCGGCGAAGCCTCGAAAAGAAACCGGCCGGACGCGAGAAGAAGCCCGGACGTCGGAAAGCGGCCGGATAGATATCTCAGTGGGGGCGACGCGCGATTGCAATGATCGAAACGGGTTCCCACGGCAGTTTGTGGTCGACTCTGCGCCAGAGCCAGACGAATTTGTCGAAGACACGCAGGCCCGCGCTGGAGAGCGATTTCGATTTCAGCACCTGGCCGGTAAACTTCCAGCCGGGCCTCGAGATCCGATTGAACATGAGCATCTCGTCCACTTCGAAGCCCGCGCCGGCGAGGAGCGTGGAAAGACTCTCCGGCGTGTACCTTCGGAAATGCCCCAGTGCCGCGTCGAGCGTGCCATAGACATCCGGGCTGTTGGGAACGAGCAGGATCAGACGGCCTTCCGGCTCGAGAATATCGCGGATGCTTGCGAGAACCGCCGCATCATCCCGAAGATGTTCGAGCACGTTGAGGCAGATGACCGTGTCGAATTTCGATAAGAAGGGCAGGAAATCCGCGTGGTTTTCGGCATCCAGTCGGTGCACTTTGACCGCGGGACGGTGCTGAAATTTGCGGCGCAGTTGCTCGAGGTGGTCGATGTCGATGTCGGTCGCGACGTAGAGTTTGCGACGGGAACACAACTGCCGGGTCATATTGCCAATCCCCGCCCCGATTTCGAGGACCCTTTCTCCGACCCACGGTGAGATCGTGTCGGCCATCCAGCGATTGAATTTCCCCGCCACGGAAAGGGCTTCGAGAGTCGCCGGGCCGCTGGTGGAACAGATCCTCGGAGTGAGACGCGCGCGCAGGATCACCCACAACACTTCAAAGGCATCCCGCAGGCCGATCTTTTTTCCCTCCTCGTAAGTCCGGCCGTGATAGCTGATAGGGACTTCGTACATCCGGGCTCCGCGGCGGGCGAACTTGACCGTCAGTTCCGGATCGATGCCAAACCGGTCGCTGTGAAGCGGGATGGATTTCGCCAGCGACGTCCGGAAAACTTTGTAACAAGTCTCCATGTCGCTCAGATTGACGTCGGCGACGATGTTACACAGGGTCGTCAGCAACTTATTGGCAAGCGAATGCCAGTAATAGAGAACCCGGCGTTCACCCGATATCAGGAAGCGAGACCCGTAAACGACGTCCGCCTTGCCTTCGACGAGCGGCGCGAGCAGACGCGAGTATTCGTTCGGATCGTATTCGAGGTCGGCGTCCTGGATGATGGTGTAGTACCCGCTGGCCGCGGCGATCGCGGTGCGGACGGCCGCGCCCTTGCCACGATTGCGTTCGTGACGAATCAGTTTGACGGAAAGATCAGGCCAACTGGCTATAAAGTCCTGGACGACTTCGGCCGATCCATCCACTGAATGGTCGTCGACAACAATAATTTCCCGCTCGAACCCGGGCGGCAGCGGCGCTTTCGCCACACGCTCCAGCAGTTCACCGACAAACTCCTCCTCGTTATAGACCGGGATCAGTACCGAGAGGGTGGCGCGAGGCATTGTGAACTGTCATTGTAAGATTCGTTTCAATCTGGAACGCGTTCTTGCACGCAGCGGCAAAGGTGATCTATGATCCGGCTTCAGCGTATGGCGATTCGACAGATGGCCCTGATCTACTTGTTGTCAGCTCTGGCGGTTGCGCCACACTGCGGGTTCGCGGACAGCATCGACGAAATCGACGATCATCATCCGGGCGTTCCGCTCGATATCAGTTTCGAGAATCTTGGTTTCGATTCGCGATCTTTCCTGTTCACCGCCAACTCTTATTTTAGTGTTGCCGGACAGATGCAGTTATGGATCGTGGGTGTTCCCGTCGACCCCACTCGGAACTTCATGGCCGACTGGACCAACGCCCGTCTGGTTACGGTCCCGCTAGATAGCACGTCGTCGCCGACGGGTAGCGCGGCTGTGCTCGCCAGCCCGCAGATTGCACCGACTCCCGAGCCGGGCAGCGCCGCGATCGTGCTTCTGGCGCTGTTCAGTTTCTGGTCAGGGGCGGCAGCGATCGGAAGAGTTCGAGGAATTCTTCGACGGTCAGTTGCTCGGCCCGACGGCTCATCTGAGAGTGCCGATCCAGGATATCCCGCGAAAAGAAAGCTGCGAGGTTATTGCGCAGCATTTTTCTCTTTTGGCGGAAACTGGCGGAAACAAGGGCCAGAAAAGCAGGAACATCCACTCCCTCCGGGAGGGGTCGAGGGGTAAGACGAACGACCGCGGAGTCCACTTTGGGGGGCGGATGGAAGGCCCCTGGCGGAACGGTGAAAAGGTACTCAGGCGTGGCCAGGAACTGGCATTCGACGGAGAAATACCCGTAGTCGCGCGTACCCGGACGGGCCGTAATCCGCTCGGCGACTTCCTTCTGGATCAGAAACACGGCATGTCGCAGAGCGCCGGGTTGCCGGACATATCGCGAGATGATCGCGGTCGAGACGTAGTACGGCAGATTGCCGGCAAGGACGCCGGGTCCCCACGCCGACCAGTCCACATCCAGAGCGTTGGATTCGATAATCGACAGGCGCGGGTCTTCATTCCATCGGGCGCGAAGATGAACCGCCAGAGCCGGGTCGAGTTCAATTGCGACGACCCGTTCGGATCGGTCCAGCAAATGCGCCGTCAGGGCTCCCTGCCCCGGTCCGATTTCGACGGTCAAAGGCACGCCTTCGCCACAGGCCGCGCGGGCGATGCGTTCGAGGACTTTTGCACTGGCGAGGAAATGTTGGCCGAGTTTCTGGCGAGCCACTACTTTGAATGTCTCACGGGGCTCCAGGTAAGCTGGAAATCCGTGCTTTGTAAAGTGCAGAGGCGATACTTTTTGCGTCGTGTTTTCAATCACTTCGGTTCGCGGGAAAACGGCAGGCGAGGCTCTGAAAACTATCGTCAGGGCAGATGCAACTCATTCTGGCTTACAAGAATTTCGCCGCGAATCGCGCGGTGAGCCATATCGGACTGGGCGTCACGGCGCTCAATACCGCGAAAAGCCTGCGCACCGAGGGTATTCCGGCCGATGTCTGGCCAATCGTCAGCGCAAGCGATCTTCGGAACCGGCTACGCGCATCCGCCGCCACGCACGTCGTGATCTCCGCGCCCTGGATCTCCACCATGGAACTCGCGCAATTGTGCGCCGAATTTCCCGAAACGAAATTCGCCGCTAACTGTCACTCGAACCTTGGTTTTCTGCAGGCGGATCCGAGCGCGATGCGACTGGTCCGCGAGGGGCTCGAACTCGGGCGGGTCACGTGGAATTTTCAGATCGCCGCGAACTGCCAACGGCTGGCGAGATGGGTGGAATCGGCTTACGGCGCGCCGTGCCTGCATCTGCCAAACCTGTACCATCTGGAAGGCAACGCCGTTCGACGGCAGCCCTACCGGGGAGGCACGCTGCGCATCGGCGCGTTCGGCGCGACTCGGGCGCTCAAAAATCTGATGACTGCCGCCGGCGCCGCCGTCGAAATTGCGAATGCGCTTCGCGCCGACCTCGAATTCTGGATCTCTTCGGGCCGGAACGAAGGCGCGGGCCCGGTACTCGACGCGGTTCGTCAGATGATGCACGGGCTTCCGCACGTCAGGCTGGTGGAAAACGGCTGGCAGACGTGGCCGCAGTTCCGCCAGACGGTGCGCCACATGCACC
>DASZUZ010000173.1:0-1968 GCA_035547415.1 Bryobacteraceae bacterium
GTATGCGCATAGGCCTCTTCGCTCGAAAAATCGTTGGACTGGTCGCGGTCCGCGGCCTTCACCAGCTGGTTGGTCCGGATCCGAACGAGCCGGTCGGAGGCGGCCCGGTAGACGCGATCCGTTTCCAGCCACATCCGCGACCGGAGAGCCCCCGGAACATCTTCAATGGGAATCGACAGCCCCGAGGTGAACTGGATGCGGTCGCCCCGCACTCTCCGGAAATTATCGAGTTTCTGGTCGCCCACCCGGACGGTCACATCGAGGTAACGGTTGTGCTCGTCGTCCGCCGAATTGAGCACGCCCAATGTGGCGCCGACCTCGTGCGTCTCGAGATCCGTCACCTCGTAAGCCATAAAGTAAGGTGGGGTTTCTGCCTTCTGCTTCAGCGCCTGAAAATTCCGCTGCAACTCCTGGTTCATCGTGTCGAGGAGTGCGCTGTCGCCCGCTCCGAAGGCGACCGCCGACGAGGCCAGCAACGCCGCAATACGCAGAGTTTTCACAGAATTAGACGATAACACGTGGATCGGACGCCTTCGCACGAAATGGCGATCATCTGGTGGATGCGCTGCGCCGCCTTCGGGTTGCACTGAAACCTTCGGAATCCGCGAGACAGCTACAATAAGGAAACCGGATGGAATGCCGTTCCGTCTCCGCTGGGCGGCTGTCCCGGAAAGAGAGTTTTATGCCACGTCTGGCTCTGGCGATTCTGGTGGCCGCGCTGCCGCTGTTCGCGGCCGACAAGAAGAAGGACCCGTCCGAGATCGGCGGCCGCAACGTAGCCGGACGCGTCAATATCTACAGCCTGGAAAAGGAACTTGCGCTCGGCCGGCAGTTGTCGATCGAGGTCCAGAAACAGGCGCGCATCGTCGACGATCCGATCGTTTCGGAATACATCAACCGGCTCGGCCAGAATCTCGTTCGGAATTCCGACGTCACGTTCCCGGTCTCGTTTACGCTCATCGAAGCAGACGACATCAATGCGTTTACGCTGCCCGGCGGCTATATCTTCGTCAACACGGCGACCCTGAAGCTTTCCGACAACGAAGCGGAACTGGCTTCCGTTCTGGCCCACGAAATCGGTCATGCCGCGGCGCGGCATGCCACCCGGCAGATCACGCGCGATCAGTTGATCAGCGCGGGGACACTTCCACTCGTTTTTCTGGGCGGATGGCCCGGGCTTGCGGTCCAGCAGGCGGCCAGCGTCGCGGCGCCCATGGCCTTTTTCCACTTTTCACGCGCCTTCGAAACCGAAGCGGACCTGCTCGGGATTCAGTACCTCTGGAAAGCGGGGTACGACCCCAACGCGAGCGTGGATATGTTTGAACGCATCGAATCCATGGAAAAGAAACAGCCGGGCAGCGTCTCGAAACTGTTTCGCACGCACCCGCTCACGCCGGAACGAATCGAAAAAACCCAGAAAAACATCGCGGAGTTGCTGCCCGTCCGCCCGGAATACGTTCTGAACACCTCCGAGTACGAAGAAATCCGGGCACGGCTCTACAGCCTGACTGCTCCGCGTAAACCGGATGCAAAGGAACCGGAACTGCCGACGCTACGCCGCGCGCAGTAGCAGACGTCGAGCGCTTATTCGCGCCTCCACTGCCCTCACGCCTCTTTTACATGCGTTTTCGCAGCGTCGAGTTCATCTTCCGGAACGCCGGCTCGCCGCTCCAGTTCCTCCATGCCCCGGCGAATCTTTGCATGAATGGCTTGTCGGCTCGCGCAGAGCCATTCATCCCGCTCGCGCAACACTTCCAGCGCGCGATCGATCACTTCGTCCGGGTTCTCATAAGCGCCGGTCCGCAATGCTTCCGCAACGCTGTCCGCGCATCCCTGCTCGCTATATTGGGTAGATGCGGTCTCATACGACGGCAGCGATCCTTGGCATCGTCACATTCTGCCTCACATTACACGCCTCGATCCTGCCGACTGCTCATCTGGATAACCCTACTATCAAGGCTTTTCAGG
>DASZUZ010000174.1:0-3936 GCA_035547415.1 Bryobacteraceae bacterium
CGGATCCATTGCGGTCAACAGCCCCGCCGGCAAGTACCTGGTGGAGCAGGGAGTGGCTCCGAAGGACTTCAACTCGTACGGCGCGCGCCGCGGTAACCACGAAGTCATGGTGCGCGGTACCCTGGCCAATGTCCGGCTGCGCAACCAGCTCGTACCGGGGACCGAAGGGACCTGGACCGTTCACCTGCCGGATGGCGAGCAGATGTTCATCTACGATGCGGCCATGCGCTACAAGCAGGAAGGCACTCCGCTCCTCATCCTCGCGGGCAAGGAGTATGGCTCCGGTTCATCCCGTGACTGGGCGGCGAAAGGCGTCGCGTTGCTGGGTGTCAAAGCCGTCATCGCGGAGAGCTTCGAACGCATCCACCGCACCAACCTCGTCGGCATGGGCGTCCTGCCGCTCCAGTTTGTGCAGGGCGATAACGCGGTTTCGCTGAAGCTCACCGGCAAGGAACTGTTCCACATCACCGGCGTGCAGCAGGCCGTCGAAACCGGATCGCGCGTCAACGTCACCGCGATTGCCGCCGACGGAACCGAAACGTGCTTCCAGGCGGTGCCCCGCGTGGATACGCCGCAGGAAGCGGAATACTTCCGGAATGGCGGGATTCTGCCATTCGTACTGCGCCAGCTCGCCGCCGCGAAGTAGCGCCGGGCGGCGGCTCATGTGATGCGAGAATAAACAAATATGGGTGTTCCTGTATCGCAGATGTGGACGGTTGTGTCCTACGTGCTCAAACAGCGCATGGCGGGACGCGACCGGTATCCTCTCGTGCTCATGCTGGAACCGCTGTTCCGCTGCAATCTGGCCTGCGCCGGCTGCGGCAAGATTCAGTATCCGGCCCGCGTGCTGAAGATGAATCTTTCGCCTGAGCAGTGCTTCAAGGCGGTGGACGAGTGCGGCGCGCCGATGGTCTCCATCCCCGGCGGTGAGCCGCTGATGCACCCCGAGATCGACAAGATCGTCGAAGGTCTGGTCGCTCGCAAAAAGTACATTTATCTCTGCACCAACGCCCTGCTGCTGAAAGAGAAGATTCACCTCTTCAAACCCAGCAAGTACCTGAGCTTCTCCGTTCACGTGGATGGCCAGCGCGAACACCATGACTTCTCCGTCTGCAAGGAAGGCGGATATGAACTGGCCGTTGAGGGGATTCGCGAAGCCGTGAAACGCGGGTTCCGCGTGACCACGAACACGACCCTGTTCGATGGAACGGATCCGCAAAGCGTCCGCGCCTTTTTCGACGAAATGATGGAACTCGGCGTCGAAGGCATGATGCTCTCGCCCGGCTATTCCTACGACAAAGCGCCCGACCAGCAGCACTTCCTCGGACGCGCGCGCACGCGCCGGCTGTTCCGCTCGATTCTCGCGAACCGCAAAGCGGCATGGAAGTTCAACATGTCGCCGCTGTTCCTCGAGTTCCTGATGGGCAAGCGCAATTACGCCTGCACGCCCTGGGGCATGCCGACGTACAACCTGTTCGGCTGGCAGAAACCGTGTTATCTCCTGCAGGATGGCTACGCCGATACTTTCGCCGAACTGATGGAGTCGACGAAGTGGGAGAACTACGGTACCGAATCGGGCAATCCGAAATGCGCCAACTGCATGGTCCACAGCGGCTATGAGGCGACTGCGGTGCACGATCAGTTCAGCAGTTGGAAGGGCTTCCTCGCGACGGTCAAAGGGCAGTTCTCGAAGTACCCCGATCCCGAAGCGCTGCGCATGCTCAACGAACCGGTCACGCCCGTTCACGCTCCTGCCGGACTCGTGCAGTTGACCATGAAGGAAAAGGTCGAAGCGTGAGCAAGTCCGCGCTCACCAATGTCGATGAGCTCGAAGTCGTTCCCGGCTTCGAACATGAAAACCTGCAGGGCCACGTCTTCGAGGCGGCTACCGAAGAAGAACTGCGCGAAGCGCTCGAAAAGGCCTTCGATTATCGCGGCGACGTCACCATTCATCTGAAGAATGGCGGCTCCGTTGAGGGCTACATCTTCGATCGCCGCAGCGGCGCGACGCTCGCCGATTCCTGTGTTCGGCTCTTCCCCAAAGCCGATCCGAACAAGATTTCGATCCCCTACTCGGAGATCGCCGGCCTTGCTTTTACGGGGCGCGATACCGCCGCCGGCAAAAGCTGGGAAGCCTGGCTGAAGAAGTACTGGGAAAAGAAGCTGGCCGGCGAGACAAACATCGAACTCAAACCCGAAAGCCTCGAATAGTCGATGGACATCGATTGGTTCCCGCTCTGGCTGAGTCTTAAGGTCGCAGCCGCCGCGACGATGTTGTCGCTCGGGCTGGGAATCTGGCTGGCCTGGCTGCTGGCCAATCGGAACTTTCCGGGCAGGGAACTGCTCGATGCCGTAACGACTCTGCCGCTGGCGTTGCCGCCGACGGTGCTCGGGTACTATTTGCTGGTCGTGATCGGCCGTTCGAGTTGGATCGGCCGTGTCTGGGAGTCGCTGACGGGAAGCCCGCTCGTGTTCACGTGGCGCGCCGCCGTCATCGCTTCGACGCTCCATGCGATTCCGCTGCTGGTGAAGTCGTCGCGCGCCGCCCTCGAAAGCGTGGATCGCGCTTTTGAACGGGCCGCCCGCAGTCTGGGGGCTTCCGAATGGCGGCTCTTCTGGAGGGTCAGTCTCCCGCTGGCGCGTCGTCCCATCGCCGCCGCAACGGCTTTGGCATTCGCCCGTTCTCTGGGGGATTTCGGCGCCACGTTGATGATTGCGGGGGATATTCCGGGCCGAACCCAAACCGCCGCGATTGCGATCTTTGACGCAGTCGAATCGGGAAATACCATGGTTGCCCGAGTTCTCGTAATCGTGATTTCGATCCTCACGGCTTCGATCGTCTTCCTGGCCAATCGCCTCGAGCCGCGGCGCCACGCATGATCCGCGCCACGATCGTCAAGCGATTCGCGCCCGGCGCCGAGTCGGCGGGCTTTCATCTTGACGTGCAACTGGACGCCGCCTCCGGCGTCACGGCGCTCTACGGTCCGAGCGGTTCCGGCAAGACGCTGACCCTCGATGCGATTGCAGGCTTCGTCGCGCCTGACGCGGGTCGCATCATGCTCGATGACCGCATCCTCTTCGATGCGGAAGCCCGCGTCAGTCTGCCGCCCCAGGAGCGGGCCTGCGGGTATGTGTTTCAGAGCTATGCGTTGTTTCCGCACATGACTTTGCGGCAGAACCTGGAGTTTGCTGCGCATCAGTTGCCGCGCCTGGAGCGACGGCGGCGCGTCAGTGAGTTGCTGGACCGCTTCAAGCTGTCGGAACTCGCGGGGCGCTACCCGCGTGAACTCTCCGGGGGCCAGAAGCAGCGCGGATCCATCGCGCGCGCGCTGATCGCGCAGCCGAAGATCCTGCTGCTCGACGAGCCGGGCCGCGGGCTGGATACGCTTTTGCGAGCCGACCTGTACGCGGTGATCGCCGAAATGCGAAAGTCGCTGGCCATCCCGATGCTGCTGGTGACGCACGATCTCGAAGAGTGTTTCGCGCTGGCCGATCGCGTCCTCATCTACGACGCCGGCAGCATCGCGCATCGCGGGTCGCCCCGCGAACTGCTGAGCAACCCGGGCACCGCGAGCGTGGCGCGATTGCTGGGTGACTTCAACCTGTACGAGGCCGAGGTGATCTCGCTCGATCCGGGCCGGAAAACGAGCCGCGTCCGGATGCTCGGGGCGGAGTGGAACGGGCCTCACCTGCGCGGCTGTTTCAAGGGCGATCGGGTGACGCTCTGCGCCCGTCCGGAGGAACTTCGCATCGCCGCGAATCCGGGTGACAACCGGATGCGCGTGCTGGCTGCGAACGTCACGGAAAGGCCACAGTCCGTCCGCGCGGACTTCGGAGACGGGCTGGTGGTCGATGTGCCCCGCGAGGTATGGTCGGCAAAGCCGGACACGTTGTGGGTTGAGGTTCCGCCGGAATCGCTCCGGCAGTTGAGTCGCT
>DASZUZ010000175.1:0-6822 GCA_035547415.1 Bryobacteraceae bacterium
AATGCGTTCGACGATCCATGCGGCGATCTGGGAGGAAAAGGGCAGATTCTCTCTGTTTGCAATGAGATACGGTCGGACCATCTCCGCTGCCCGGCCCAGCGCCGTGACGGCGGAGAACCCGATGACGGTGGCGGACAGGAGCTTCCCGAAGCGCGGGTGCGGGCGCAGCGGTTCGAGCAGAACCGCCCACCGCAGAGCTCTGACGACGTAAGTCGCGTAGGAAAACGCCAGGGAAAGCGCGAGCCAGCGCCAGTCCAGAGCCTGTACCGTGGAGACGAAAGTCGGCCAGTCGAAGCCCTTTTCGCGGGTTCCGGCATAGATCGCCCACCCTCCCACGATCGCCATGAACAACACGGCGGCCAGGATCTTGCGTCGTCGCCGGGCTGGGTTCTGGGTCTGGATTTCGTTATCCTCACTGCAAATCCGCTGCATGGCGGATTCCATCGGTGGATTCACCGAAAAATTGAACCTATCATAATAAAGCCTCGTTCCTTCTATCGAGAAGCGCTAAACGGTCGGTTCGACACGGGCTTCCGAGAGAACCACGTACAGAAAGATCTGGTAGAGCGAACATGGCAGCAGCGACGGCATCGGCGATCTGGAACCTGGGGGGCGCTGTTTGGCCGGGAATGGCGACCGAGACATTGGACCTCGACAGTACACTTGTGGAGCGTTGCCTCAGTGGGGACGACGCCGCATGGGAGCATCTGGTACGCCAACACACCCGGCGTGTCTATGGACTTTGTTACCGTTTTACGGGAAAAGATTCGGAAGCTCAGGACCTCACGCAGGATGTTTTCCTCCGGGTCTTTCGCGCATTGAGCGGCTTTCGGTCGACCGAAGGCTCCTTCGCCACCTGGCTGACGCGGCTCACCCGCAACCTGCTGATCGACCACTACCGCCGGACGCGGAATGAGCGCGTTACGGATTCGATCGAGGAGCAGCTTCCCCGCGTAGAAGAAGGATTTGTCAGCGTGAGCCGGCCCGATGCGGCTCTGGCGGGACGCGAGGCGAGCGAGTTGCTGCAGGGGGCCCTCAGCAGACTGTCCCCGGAACTGCGGGAGACCATTATCCTGCGAGATTTGCAGGAGATGGAGTACCGGGAGATCGCTCAAATTCTGGGCATCCCCGAGGGGACCGTAAAATCACGGTTGAATCGCGGACGGGCGGAACTCGCCCGCTTATTGAAGAGGCATGTAGGGCAGGCGGGTTCGCCTGCCAGGCATTGAACGTCCGATGTTGAGTTGTGAGCAGTTCGAAATTCTCCTCGCGGATTACATCGACGGCGCGCTTGACGCGTCCGTGCGAGAGGATTTCGTTCGGCATCTGGAAACCTGCGCAAGCTGCGCGCTCCTGGCGGAAGACGCGCAGAGCGCTCTGGCTCTGATGGAGATTGCGGCGGACGTGGAGCCGCCGCCGGCTCTCGTCGGCAAGATCCTTCAGGCGACTAACTCGGGCTGGGAATTCCGGCTGCGCGCGCACGGCATACGCGGGTGGATCAACAGGACTTTCGCCCCGGTGCTGAAGCCCCGCTTCGTAATGGGAGCGATGCTCACTATGATGTCGATCACGATGCTCAGCCGGTGCGCGGGGGATCCGAAGAAGAAACTGACGGCCGCGGATCTCGACCCGGTCCGGCTCTGGTCGTCGCTCGACGACCGCACGCACCGATTGTGGGATCGGACGGTGAAGAGTTACGAAAGCATGCGGCTGGTTTACGAAATCCGCAGCCAACTCAACGAGTGGAAGCAGCAGCAGAGCGAAGAAGAAGAAGCCGCGGCGGAGCAGCGGGCCAACAGCAGGAAGCTGGAGGCGCCGAAGTCCGCCGACAGTAAGAACACCACCAAAGTGCAGGAGAAACAACAATGAATTGCGCCAACCATCCCGAGGTCGCCGCGTCCGCTTTTTGCCGGGAATGCGGCAAGCCGATGTGCCTGGAGTGCCAGCGGCCGGCGCTTGGTTCCGTATATTGCGCGGAACACCTGCCCGCCGCCGCGATCCCCCCCTCGCCGCCCAGCGCCGAAGCGGCGCGGACCGCCGGTTCGGCGAGCTTCGCGTCGTCTCCCTATGCGGCGCCGCCCATGCGTCCGTCCGCAGTGGTGGACCCCAGCGTCCATCCTGTCCTTGCACTGATTTTGGGTTTTATTCCGGGCGTGGGAGCCATTTACAACGGCCAGTATGCGAAAGGGTTGATCCACGCGGTGGTGTTCGGGCTGCTTGTCAGCATTGAAAGCAACATTCACCACAGCAGCGCGGCGATTCTGGTGGGCATCATGATCCCGGCGTGGATCATCTATCAGGCGTTCGAGGCGTATCACACGGCGCGAAAACGCCGGTACGGCATGGCCGTCGAGGAATTCTCCAGCCTCTTTGAGGTGCGTCCTTCTTACGGGCGGTTTCCGGCCAGCGCGATTCTGCTGATCGGGCTCGGGTTCATTCTGCTGCTCGATACGACTGACATCATCAGCTTCGAGGTCTTCGCGCGCTACTGGCCCGTGCTCCTGATTGCGTTCGGCCTGTATCTTCTGTATGCCCGGCTGAATCCGGCTGACGATCGCGGCGCCACGCACCCGAACGGCGCTTCTCCTTCGAATGGAGGGGCACGGCGATGAACGACCAGAGCCAGTACCTGATCCGGGCCGCGACCGGACCGATCATTCTGATCACGGTGGGAGTGCTGTTTACGATCGACCGTTTCACCGGGTTCCGATTCAGCCAGACCTGGCCGATCCTCCTGATCGTGATCGGGGTTCTCAAACTGGTGGGCGGCGGGCGGCGTCGCCACGGCGATACTTACTACGCTCCGCCGCAGCCTCCGCCGCCTCCGGCCCCGGGAGAACGACGGTGAGATCTCGCTCCGTTACCGGTCCGCTGGTCCTGGTGCTGATCGGGTTTTTCTTTCTGCTGAATAACATCTGGCGCGATATCCCGTTCTGGTCGCTGTTCACGGACTACTGGCCGATTCTGTTGATCGTGGTGGGCGTGATCGGACTGGTTGAAGTACTGGTTCACGCCAGCCGGGGCGCGGCGCCGCCACCGCGGCCAATCGGGGTTGGCGGGTTTTTCTGGGTGATTGTGCTGATCGGATTCTTAAGCTGGGGCGCGAATCGCGGTGGAATCCACATCGGACCGATCGGAGCGCGTGGCGTCAACATTCTTGGAACGGACTACGATTACGATGTCAACGCCACGGGCGCGTCGCAGGGCGTAACGCGTGTGGTGCTCGATAATCTGCACGGCAATCTGTCGCTGAGGGGCGAGGATTCGGCGGATGTGAAGGTCAGCGGCCGGAAGACCATCCGGGCTTTCAACCGGACCGATGCCGACCGGGCGAACCAGCAGAGCGAGGTCCGTGTGGAACGGCAGGGCGATCTGCTCATTATCCGCGCCGAGGAACCGCAGGGCGCGCGAATGCTTTCGGTTTCGACGGATCTCGACATCACCGTTCCGAAAGGCCTCGATATCGAAGCGCGCGGCCGCTCCGGCGATCTCACCGTCGACGATATCGCCGGATCGGTCGATATCAGTAACGGGCGGGGGGATGTCCGGCTGAACAGTATCGGAAAGGATGTCAAAGTCGAGGCGTCGAGGAGCGGCCTTATCAAAGCGGCGGACGTAAAAGGCAGTCTGGAACTGCAGGGCCGCGGCGGCGACGTTCAGCTCGAAAATATTCAGGGACAGGTGACGGTGGATGGGGAATACTCGGGGACGCTCGAATTCCGGGCGCTCGCAAAACCATTGCACTTCCGGTCGCAGCGGTCGGATTTTCGCGTGGAGAAGATTCCGGGCAGCGTGACGCTCGATCTGAGCGAGATGAAAATGTCGAACGTGGTGGGCCCGGTTCGCTTTCAGACGGGCGCCAGGGACATCCAGGCAACCGATGTGACGAATTCCCTGGAGCTGACGGTTGACCGCGGCGACATCCAGGTGACCCAGACCAAAGCGCCTTTGCCGAAGCTCGACCTGCACTCGCGAAACGGCGACATCACGGTGACTGTTCCCGCCAGCGCCGGTTTTGAACTCGATGGCCGTACCGGACAGGGAGAGGTGAACAACGTCTTCGGACCTCCGCTTCAGACCGAGACGGATGGCCGGGTGGGGACGATCAAGGGGAAAGTTGGCGCGGGTCCGCAGATCACGCTCGGCACGGAGCGGGGCGCTTTGACGATCCGGAAAATCGAGGGGTCGTGACTCGTCTTCGCGCTACGATGGTCGCGTGTCCGCTCCTCTAGCAAGGCTTCGCAGCGATCTCGATTTTATGCCTTCGCCGGTCGAGGACCGGCCAGGCCTGCTGATCCGGGATTCGTTCCGTTACTCCGATGCGGTTCTGATTATCCCGCCGCCGCTGGTGGAATGCCTGACCTGTTTTGACGGCGCGCAGACGCAACTCGATCTGCGCCGGATGCTTGTCGATATTACGGGCGAACTGCAGGTCGGCGAAATCGAAGAGCAGATCATTGACGTCCTGACGCGCAGCGGCTTTCTGGAAGATGAGACATTCGAGCGGCTGAAAGAGGAGAGTCACCAGGCTTTCCGGAATGCCCCGGTTCGCGAACCTTCTCACGCGGGCGCGGCATATCCTGAGGATCCTTCAGAACTCCGCGAGACCGTGCGCGAGTGGATGGGCGACGGCGCGCGCCCGGCGGCGCCTGACGGCAATCTGATCGGTATTGCCGCACCACACGTCAGCCCTTCGGGCGGTTACGAATCCTACCGCGCCGCGTACAGGTTACTCGGTCCGGAGTACCGGGATCGGACATTCGTCATTCTCGGGACGTCCCATTATGGCGTGCCCGAGAAGTTCGGCCTCACGCGAAAGCCCTATCGCACCCCATTCGGCGATGCCCGGACAGACATCGGGCTGGTGGACGAGTTGACCCGGCTTGCGCCGGAGGCGATCGGAACGGAAGACTATTGCCACGCAGTGGAGCATTCGATTGAGTTTCAGGTGGTCTTTCTGCAGTCGATCTTCGGGCCGGATATTCGCATCCTCCAATTCTGTGCGGTTCCTATGCGCACAGCATCTATCGCGGGGGGAAGCCGGAAGACACGGACGACGTGAAGCGTTTCCTCGGCGCGCTGGGCGAGCTCGGTGCGCGCGAAGAGAACCGCCTTCTGTGGGTTCTCGGCATCGACATGGCGCACATGGGCCGCCGGTACGGCGACGATTTTGAGGCGCTTGCGAACGAGGACCGGATGCTGGATGTCGGCGCCCGGGATCGCCGGCGGCTGGACCGGATCAGCCGAGGCGACGCGGACGGCTTCTGGGATCTCGTTCAGGAGAATCACGACGATCTGAAATGGTGCGGATCTTCGCCGGTCTATACATTCCTGCGGGTCCGGCCGGACGCTCGCGCCCGTATCGAGCGTTACGAGCAGTGGAATATCGATCCGCAAAGCGTTGTCAGTTTCGCCGGAATCTCCTTCCGCTGACAGCATCCTGTATACTGTTCAGAGAAGGTTCGTCTTCCTGCGTGCCGGAACGGCGCGCACGGGCTGTCTGCGGTTTTTTTTGAGCGGTTTGACATAAACCCGCGCCTTCGATAGCCTGTATTGGTAAGCGTAATCAAACGGAGTCGTGTGTTCATGAGTACGGTTTTCCCGTCCAAGCCGGGAATTGAAAGAAAATGGCATGTCATTGATGCCAATGATGTGGTTCTCGGTAAGCTGGCCAGCCACGCCGCAAAGCTCTTGATGGGCAAGCACAAGGCAAGCTGGACGCCGTTTATCGACACGGGCGACCACGTGATCGTCGTGAATGCCGCGAAAGTAAAGCTGACCGGCCGCAAGGACGAGCAGAAGGTATATCGGCATTTTACGGGCTATCCAGGCGGTCTGGTGGAAACGGGCGCGCAGAAAGTCCGCGCGACGCGGCCCGCGCGAATGGTGGAAGAGGCGATCTCCGGGATGCTGCCGAAGACGAAGCTCGGCAAGCAGATGTACCGGAAGCTCAAGGTTTACGCGGGTGACAAACATCCGCACGCCGCTCAGCAGCCCGCGGCGCTCACCGTATCATAAGGAAGGTTTTGAGTTTTGGCGTTCAAGAAAATTGAGCAATATCTGGGAACCGGGCGGCGTAAAACGAGCGTTGCCCGAGTTTTCCTTCGGCCGGGATCGGGCAAAATTACGATCAACGGTCGCGCGTTTGAGAACTATTTCCCGACCGAAGCGAATCGAATTCCCGCTCAGCAGCCGCTTCGGACCGTGGAAATGCAGGACCGGTTCGATGTTCTGATTCTGGCCAACGGCGGCGGAGTCGCCGGACAGTCCGGCGCGATTCGTCTCGGAATCGCCCGCGCTCTGGTCGAGTTCAACGCCGAACTTCGCGGGCCGCTCAAGAAGGCTGGCCTTCTGACCCGCGATCCCCGTCAGCACGAGCGCAAGAAGTACGGCCAAAAGGGCGCTCGCAAGCGGTTCCAGTTCTCCAAGCGATAGTTTTTTCGTTGTGGGCGGGGCGTAGGTGACTATCTACGCCCCGAAACTGTGTTTAAGCCGCCTGGAGCCGTTTCGCGCGCAAATCTCGCCTTGGATCGCGCGCAAGGTGGTTCCGGGTTCTGTTTGAAATTCTGAGGAGTTTGTTTGCCTGCTATTTCCATGAAAGAATTGCTCGAAGCCGGCGTTCACTTCGGGCACCAGACCAAGCGCTGGAATCCAAAGATGAAGGAATATATCTTTGGCGAACGTAACGGTATCTACATCATCGACCTGCAGAAAACGCTGAAGCTGTTCAAAGATGCAGCCCGGTATGTAGTCGAAATGGCCGCGCAGGGGAAGACGATCCTGTTCGTCGGCACCAAGCGTCAGGCGCAGGAAGCCGTGGCG
>DASZUZ010000176.1:0-3380 GCA_035547415.1 Bryobacteraceae bacterium
CAGACTGGCGCCGGCGGCGACGCGAGCGCGAGCATCACGAGCACCAGCGCTCCCGCGAAGCAGCCGCCCGAAACCACCCGCTCCACGGCCACGCGGCTTCGGAACCGGATCGCGATCGCGCTGCCGATCGTCATGCCGACGCCGAGCGCCGCGAAATAGTTGGCGGCGATGCCAAACTCCGCGTCGACGTGATACCCCCACAACGGCAGCAGTCCGCCGGGAAGGGCCAGTAGAAAACCGGAGATGGCGAGACCGCTCAGAATCCGCCATGCGGGGGGCGTCACCACGCCATCATAATTCGTTAGCCGGAAGCGCCGCTACCGTAAACTCCCTGGGGGCGCGGCGATCCGGAAACCCGCTTCTTTCCCGTGCGTCCCGTATGAACAGGCAGTGTGTAGAATCGAGAGGTTTGTTTGAGGAGGATCGATGAAGATTCCGCTGACTCCCCTTCGCTGCCTCCGCCGCGCGGTGGAGTTGTATGGCCGCAAGCAGGCGATCGTATGCGGTAATCTGCGGTTCACCTACGCGGAATTCGGCGAGCGCTGCGAACGGCTGGCGTCGGCTCTTGTACGCGCGGGAGTGCAGCCCGGCGATCGCGTCGGATTTCTCAGCTTCAACACGCACCGGTTGCTCGAGGGCTACTACGGCGCCCCTCTCGCCAGAGCCATCACCATGCCCCTCAACGTGCGTCTCACTCCCGCTGAGCTGGGCAGCATCCTCCGCCACGCGGAAGCCCGCATCCTCTTTCACGAAGCCGATTTCGCCCCGCTGGTCGGGCATTTGAAGGCGGTCTGGCCATCCATGCGGACCGTCAGCCTCGATACGGAATATGAGGACTTCATCGCGCAGGGTACGCCCGAACGTCCCGACATCCTGTCGTACGACGAAGACGCCATCGCCGAGTTGTTCTATACGAGCGGCAGCACCGGAACACCCAAGGGCGTGATGCTTTCCCACCGCACGATTTACATGCACGCTCTGGCGGTGGCGGGCCAGTTCAATCAGGACGATAACGCGGTGGAACTCCACACCATTCCTCTCTTTCATGCGAACGGATGGGGGCGTCCTCAGACCGCGACCATGATGGGGCTCAAGCAGGTGATGGTTCGCCGCTTTGAACCGGCGACCGTTTGCCGGTTGATTCAGGACGAAGGCGCGACCGCGATGTCGCTGGTTCCGACGATGGCGGGAGCATTGCTGAATTTTCCCGATCTCGGCAAGTACAATCTCGGGAGCCTGCGGCAGATTCACATTGGCGGCGCCGCCGCTTCTCCGGAACTGATCGCCCGCATGGAACAGGCGTTCCACTGTGAAGTGCTTGCCGGCTACGGTCTGACGGAAACCTGCCCGGTGGCGTCCAGCTCGCGCCGGAAGGGAACCGTGTCGTACGCCGATGAGGCCGACCGGTTCCGTCATCAGGCGATGGCAGGGTGGCCTCTGCCGGGAACGGAAATCCGCGTCGTCGACGCTCACATGCAGGACGTGCCGCGCGACATGTCGAGCGTCGGAGAGGTCGTCATCTGCGGCGACAACGTGATGGACGGCTATTTTCGCGAACCCGAAGCGACGGCGGCGGTCATGTCAGGGCCGTGGTTCCACACCGGCGACATGGCGGTCTGGAACGACGAGGGTTATATCCACATCGTGGATCGCAAGAAGGACATCATTATCAGCGGTGGCGAGAACATTTCTTCGATTGAAGTGGAAAAGGCGATCGCCGCGCATCCCGGAGTTCTGGAGGCAGCGGTCGTCGGCGCCCCTGATCCGCAATGGGGAGAGGTTCCGGTAGCATTCGTTGTCGCGAAGCCGGACGTGGAACTCACCGAAGAGGCATTGCACGAATTCATCGTGCAGCGCCTCGCGAAATTCAAGCTTCCCAGACAGTACCATTTCGTCGCGGAGCCCCTGCCCAAAGGCGGTACGGGTAAAGTGTTGAAGCGCGAATTGCGCGAACAGTTCTGGCAGGGAAAAGAGCGCCGGGTCCAGGGCTGAACCCGCGTTACTCTTCGAGTTCGGACGCCATCGCAGCCTGCTCGTCGTCGATCTTCTTTTGCGCGTCGATGACGGTCATCCACTCGGCGACCAGCCGGCGTGGATCGGCGCTGA
The DNA here is from genome assembly GCA_035547415.1 of Bryobacteraceae bacterium. GTDB lineage: Bacteria > Acidobacteriota > Terriglobia > Bryobacterales > Bryobacteraceae > BOG-234. The sequence goes on from DASZUZ010000176.1 coordinate 2,107, forward strand.
AATCGACAGGTTCCTGTTTCGATTCCTCCGTTCCATGGAGAAAGACAGCCGCCACTCCCTGAGGGGAAGGGCGCAGTTCCAGCCGGTGGCCGCGAGCCTCCATCCGCAGCGTGCTTCCGATCCATGCCAGGTTCACTTTGGTTCGGCGCTCGAAACCAGCCCGGGTCACCAGCTGCATCAGCGTTTGTGTCCAGGGATCTCGTTTCAGCCGGTCGGCCCAGGGCGCGGCTGCCTTCGCCTGTGTCTGGTCCGCTTCCCGTTTTCGGGCATCCCCTATTCCTTCCTGCTCACGGGATTCCAGCGCTTTGAGATTGTTTTCGAGGCTGTCGAGAAAACTCATCCTTAACAGTGTCGCCTGTCTGTCCATTTCCCGGCGGGGGAGGCGGGGGCAATGGAATTTTTCAGCTTATTGAAAAGACGCCACGCAGAGATCGAAAATGAAACGAAGCCCAATTTTGTGTAATTTAAATAACAAAATTTGCCGATACGACCGGCACTATGTATGTATGTTTCCGCCATATTTGGTGAAATATATTCCGGTCTACCGATATACTCGATAATTGCCAATCGCGAGACATCCGGGGATTTCAGGAAGGCAGTGCGCCATTCGATTCGCTATCGGAATCCTTGTTTTTGCGGCTACGACTTTTGCTCAGACAACCGCCCCGCCGGATCAGTCAGCTCTCATCCAACGTTTGATGGATCGAATTGACCAGCTGGAGAAGCGCGTCAGCGAACTGGAGTCCGAAAAAGCGGGCCGTTCCGCCACGGCTGCTGCTCCCGTTCCATCGCCCGCGTCCGCACCTGTCCCCGCTCCCGAAACAAAGGCGATGGCCGCTCCCGCCGCCCCCATGCCGGGGATGGACCACCCGGAACACGACCTGTCGGCGCCGGTCATGGAAGGAGCCACTTATCCTTCTCTGCACCTGGTCGGGTTCAGCGACCTCAACTTTGCAGCGACGGACCGCAAAGGCGATCGCAGCGGCTTTAACGAAGGGCAGTTCATCCTGCACTTCACTTCCGCGCTCTCTTCGCGCGTGAACTTCTTCGCGGAACTCAGCGTGACGGCGCGTAGCGACGCCGGACTCGGCAAGCCTCCCGCGCCCGGATTCAACTTTGAAGTGGAACGCAGCATCATCCGCTTCGAAGAAAACGATCACCTCAAGGTCTCCTTCGGCCGGTATCACACGCCGATCAACTACTGGAACACCCAGTTTCACCACGGTTCCTGGCTGCAGACGACTATTTCGCGGCCGGAGATGGTCCAGTTCGGC
>DASZUZ010000177.1:0-1989 GCA_035547415.1 Bryobacteraceae bacterium
AATTTCAAAAACGTCCCGCTCCGCCCGAAAAGAGCGTTTCCACCCCGCCGCGATAGCCAGCGGGTGCATATCGGTGACGATGACCTGACGCGCGATGCGTCCCATTTCGCGCAGAACCGGTAGAGGCGACGGAATATGTCCCAGCGCGAACGAGCAGAGCGCGATGTCGGCCGAGTCCGAAGCGAGGGGTATATTTCGCATGCAGGCGCGCAGCAGGCCTCCGCTCGTGCGCGGTTTGCGCGCCGCGACGGCCAGCATCTCCGCAGAGAGATCGATCCCGAAAGCCCGCGCTCCTCGTGCCGACGCGTGTGCGGTCCACCTTCCCGTTCCGGCACCCACGTCCACAAACACTCGCCCCGCCAGCGGCGGCAGCGCCGGTATCACCACGCGTTCCTCAAGCGCCAGCAGCGCATTCGGCTGGCGGTCGTAGACGCGGGACCAGATGCGGTAACCGTCGTCCACTCCAACGCGCGTCACAGACTTTCCCATCGCGGCTTGCGCAAAGCAACCAGCTTCTGCGCCCATTCGAGTTCGACAGGGAACGCGTATACGCCGAGCGCATAACGCCATGCGCTGAGCGAGCGAAGGAACCATCGTGCCCACTCATCGAGATGAGCGTCCTGAATCGTGGGCCACCGTGAGTTGATGACCAGTTCGAAGTTGTCGATCAAACGCTTGACACGGCCGGGCAGCCACGGTAGCGCGGGATCCTGCCGGATGGTGAAGTTGAGCCATCGTTCACTTGCCCATTCCTCGGGCGTACGCGGGAACTCGATTTTCCCTTCAACCGCGCCATACATGCCATCAGGATGCGGCGTCGGAATGTAGTGCTGAACGATGATCTCGGCGTCGGGATTGGCTTTCTTGATTCGCCGGATGAACGCGATCGTGTCGCGAGTGTCCTGTTCCGGGTTCCTGGGATTTCCCACGACAAACGAAAACTCCGGAACGATATCGAATTGTCGGATCCGGCCAGCCAGTTCGAGCGTCTGCGCGGTAGTGATCTTCTTATTCATCTCTCGCAGAGCCTCATCCGACCCGGACTCCGCGCCGAAGAAAATCATTTTTGCGCCCGAGCGCCGGATCAGGCGCAGCGTATCGTCCGAGTATCTAAGAAACGCGTCGATGCGGCCCTCGGCCCACCATCTCAGGTCCAGAGGAACCAGCAACTCTGCCTGCTCGCGGGCATGACTCTCGTTCAGGAAAAAGTTGTTGTCGTAGAACTGCACGGAATCGATTGCGTAATCGCGGCGCAATTGCGCGAGCACACCCGCGGTACGGGCAGGCGATTCCGTCTTCTGTCGTCCATCGAAGATCGGCACCACACCGCAGAACTGGCAGCGGAACGGGCAGCCGATGCTGGCCTGATGAACGGCTGTCCGCCGACCGAGAAACGTCGGCTGAAGATACTTCTCCACGGACGGGAGCCGGTGGTAAGGCAAGCCGGGGAAATCGTCCGGTGAGCGCAGGGGACGGCCCGCGTTGTGGACGTGCAGCCCGAATCTGTCCTTAAACGACAAGCCGCGCACGCCGCGCGGATCGCGGGCTTCCCGCAGTGCCGTGATCAGTTCCAGGAAGACATCTTCGCCCTGGCTTCGAACGATGAAATCGACGTAACCCGCACTCAGCGCCGCATCGGGATAGAGCGAGGGAAAGTAGCCGCCCCACACGATCGGGACCTGCGGATGCTTACGCCGGAATTCGCGGCAATGCTTCATCGCCGCCACCATCTGAGGGCCGGGCATCACCGATACCGCGAGCAGTTCCACCGGGTGCGCCGCCGCAATGGCGTCGAGGGTACAGTCGGGATCGGGATCGAGATTGCCGTCGACGATCGTGTACTCCTCGCGGCTTTCGATCATCGCGGCGATGGAAAGGATCGCCAGAGGGAAGCGGCGGTTCTTCGGCTTTCCGGTGCGCGGATGAAGCAGGACGATCATCGCGCGGCGAACCGTCCAGACAGAATCAGGAATTGTGATGGCGGACGCT
>DASZUZ010000178.1:0-3468 GCA_035547415.1 Bryobacteraceae bacterium
TGCTGTTCATGACTTCGCGCGTCTCCGGACTCATGGAGGTCTTTGTGAACATGTCGCCGAAATCCTTGTACTTGCCTGCATGTTCCACGTCGACCTGCACGCCGAGTTTGTCGAGCGTGTTTTTGAAGTACATCAGTTCGAGTCCGATGCCCTTCAGGTTCAGCAAATCCACCGGCTCCATATAGATTCGGGAGCAGGCGCTCGCCATGTAGTACTCGCGCGTACCGGGGGATTTCAGGAATGCATACAGCGGCTTGCCGGATTTTCGGAATGCCTCCAGATCAGACCGAATCTCCTGCATTTTGGCCCAACCTACGCCCGCGCCGGACGGTTCGAATACCACCGCCTTGATTTTTGGATCCGCGGCGGCCCGCCGCAGAATGCTCCACACATTCTCCACCGTGATCGCGGTGCGGTCCTGAATCAGGGGGATGGGAATCTCGACCGGAGGCTTTTCGGGAACATCGCCGGAAAGATGCAGAATCAGTGTCGAGCCGTCGGCAACCGACGGCGGCCGGGATTTCAGCGAGGCGATCGCGAAAAACCCGATGACCAGGATGAGAACAATGAGAACCGCTCCCGTCAGCAGACCCAGCAAGAACTTACCCATACCGGCGACGCTCCTTTACAGTCCGAAAGTATCATGACCCACCGGCGGCCGCCTCGCACCGGAGGCTTCAACGCTCGACTAACCGCGGTACGATGCTAATTTCACGGCCTTCGTTTGCCAGCCCCGGAAACGTCGCGGCCGAGAGAAGCGGCTTATGGAAGAACCCTGGTTGCGTGGCATCCGGCCCGATCTCCCCCCGGTGACAGGTCACCTGCTTCGCGCGAGCGAGCATATCCGCGAGGACCTGGCTCGCGCGCTTGCGCCCCTGACGCCCGGGCAGCTTTGGGCGACTCCGTATGAAATGACTTCCGCGGGCTTTCATGCGAAACACCTGGCGGGTAGCACCGGGCGACTGTGTACATACCTTGAAGGACGCACGCTGACAAAGGAAGAACTCGCGGCCATCCCGCTCGAAGGTGTGGGTGCGGAATCCGCCGCCGAGTTAATCGACAGCGTCAACCGGGCGTTCGAGCGTTATGAGCGGCTGGTGCGTGAGTTGGCCCCCGGACACTTCGGGGATGTTCGGGAGATCGGCCGCAGGCGCCTGGCAACGACCGCGATCGGCCTGGCGATTCACATCGTCGAGCACGGGCAACGGCACGCCGGCCAGGCAATTACGGCCGCCCGGCTCGCCCGGGCCACTCATGGTTGAAGCGATTCTCCGGGAAATGCGTGCGCTCGGGAACCCGGCGGCGCGCCAAAGCATGGCGCGGTTCGGAATTCATGCCGAAAATGTCATCGGGCTCAATATTCCGCAGATTCGCCGGATCGCCCGAAGAGTCGGCCGGCATCAGCAACTTGCCGAGGAATTATGGGCAACCGGTATTCACGATGCCCGGATTCTCGCGAGTCTGGTGGGTGAACCGGCGAAGATCAGCCGTTCCGTGATGGATCGGTGGGCGCGGGATTTCGCGTCATGGGATATCTGCGACGCATGTTGCGGCAATCTTTTCGACCGCACCCCGTACGCCTGGCAGAAAGTCCGGAAATGGGCGCGCGACCCGCGCGAATTTGTGCGCCGCGCGGCGTTCTCCACAATTGCCGCCCTTGCGGTGCACGATAAGTCCGCCCCCGACACAGTATTTCTCGACGCGCTGCCGCTCATCGAGCAGTACGCCTTCGACAACCGCAATTTCGTGCGAAAGGGCGTGAATTGGGCCCTGCGGAATATCGGCAAGCGGAATGCGCAATTGCTGCCACACGCAATCGCGTGCGCGGAACGCATTCAGGCGCAGGATACGCCCGCCGAGCGATGGATTGCGGCGGATGCCCTGCGCGAGTTACGTTCGAGGCGCATCTCAGCCCCCACCCGCGGTCTCTTGAGGGTCAGCGGTACCACAGAATCCGGGGACACTCGAGCGGGACCAGCGCAGCCGGATGCGCGGGGATAATGCGCGGAGTAAAATCCGCCGTGGGCCGTTTGCTGGTCACTGTCTTCGAATAGGAAAAGCTGTTTTCCGATCCGGCCAGAGCCGGCCCTCGCGTCATCGATTCCCGAACGAGCTTCTCCCCGTTTCCTGCTTCCGCAAACAATTCAACAGCCGCGAACTCCGGATTCAGTTCGTCCAGGAATACCTGAACTGTAAACGTATGCTGGCCGGCGGCGGACTCGACCTTCAGCGATCCGAACCGCAGCCTGCGCCAGTGCTCGTCAATCTCTTTTCGCCAGGTCACAAGTTCCGCCCCGAGCCGGCCACTATCTCCGGCCCTGGCCCTGTAAGCGCGCGCCGCGGGGAGGTAGTGCTCTTCCGTGTACTGGCGAACGGTTCGGTTTGCGGAGAATGCCGGCGTCAGACGCGCCATGCTTTCGCGCATGCGATCCACCCATCCGGCGGGGATGCCCGACTCGTCCCGGGTGTAAAACGCCGGAATAATCTCGTGCTCCAGCAAATCATAGAGCCGTTGAGCTTCCGCGTCGTCCCATGCCGGATCGGCATCGTGTTCCCTGCCATCGCCCAGAGCCCAGCCGAACTCTCCGGAGTAGGCTTCCGCCCACCAGCCGTCGAGTTCCGAGAGGTTCAGGCCACCGTTCACCAGTACTTTCATCCCGCTGGTTCCACTCGCTTCCCAGGGGCGTCTCGGCGTATTTACCCAGACGTCCACGCCCTGCACGAGACGCTGGGCCATCTGCATATCGTAATCGCTCAGAAACACTGCCTGATGCCGTGCCGGCGTGCCGCGAACAAACTCGATCCACCGGCGAATCAGCCTCTGTCCCTCATAATCCTGCGGGTGCGCCTTCCCGGCCAGAATCAACTGCACCGGCCTTTGCGGATTGGTAAGGATTCGGAGCAATCGCGCCGGATCGCGCAAAAGCAGGTCGGGGCGTTTATACGTCGCAAAGCGCCGCGCGAACCCGAGCGTCAGGGAATCGGGATCGAGCACATGTCTGGCCCGTTCCACTTCGTTCGACGGCGCGCCGTGGCCGGCTAACTGCCGCGAAAGCCGATGGCGAACGTAATCCACCAGTGCCCGGCGGTCGCAGTTGCGCATATGCCAGAGGTCCGCGGGTGTAACCTTCCGAAGCGACTCCTCTATCTCTTCGAGGGTCTCGCGCCAGCGCTCCTTGCCGCATGCCCTCGTCCACAGTTCGTCACTCACCTCGGAATCCCACGTGGGAGTGTGGACGCCATTTGTCACGTAACCGACGGGTACTTCGGCTTCGGGCCACCGCGGAAACAGAACCTGGAAAATCCGCCGGCTGACTTGTCCATGAAGACGGCTGACGCCGTTCACCGCGGCGCTTCCGCGAACAGCCAGACAGGCCATGTTGAACGCTTCGCTCTCGTTCTCCGGATCGACGCGGCCCAGCGCCAGAAGATCGTGCATGGAGATTCCGAGCTCCTGCTCCGCGTACT
>DASZUZ010000179.1:0-4993 GCA_035547415.1 Bryobacteraceae bacterium
CGTCGCCACCATAAACGACTTCAAGTCGTGGCTGGTCGGCAAAGATCCCCGCAATGTCGAGTATCTGTGGGCCACCATGTACAACTTCACGCGCTTCCCGGGCGGCCTGGTCGTCAACGCGGCAATCAGCGGGATCGAGCATGCGCTCTGGGACATCGCCGGCAAAGCCGCGGGCCTGCCGGTTTACATGCTGTTCGGCGGGAAGTGCCGCGAAAAGATTCGCTGTTACCAGGCCGCGAATTCTCCCGAACAGGCCCGGCAGCTCATCGGAAAATACGGCTATACAGCGCTGAAGGCCACGCTGGGCTTCACGAACGAGGTTTCATTCAACACCTCGGTCCGTAAGTTCGGGCAAAGAGCCGAAGCTCTCCGGAAAGCCGTCGGGCCTGACGTGGACCTGTGTTTCGACGCGCACGCCAGGGTCTTCGAGCCGTATGTGGCGTATGCCATGTGTGAAGCTCTGAAACCGGTCAATCCCCTGTTCTTCGAAGAGGTGATCCGGCCCGAGAATATGGCGCTGATGGCGGACTTGCGGCGAAAAGCGCAGATCCCGATCGCCACGGGGGAAGAGTTATACACGAAGTTTCAGTTCCAGCAACTGCTCGAAGCCAGGGCGGCGGACATCATCCAGCCCGATATCTGCCTCGCCGGCGGCATCCTCGAGGAAAAGAAGATTGCCGCCATCGCGGAAGCGCAATATGTCAAAGTGGCGCCGCATAATCCCCTCGGTCCCCTGGCCACCATGGTCAACATCCACTTCGCCGCGTCCACGCCAAACTTTCTCATCCTCGAATACCATCCGGACGACGAATCTCCTCGCAAGGATCTGATCCGCGGCGAGACCCTCGTGGTCAAAGATGGCTATCTGGCGATTCCGGATAAACCGGGCTGGGGTTATGAAATGGACGAGGAAGCCTTCCGGCGCATGCCTCCCCGGCCCTGGCACCGGGGCTTCTCATTCGACGCCGACGGCGCGCCGGGCTTCATCTGAGGCTCGGGCCACGCGGGGACTTGTCCCGATCGATTCCCTGCCCTCGCCCCCTATACTGTTCAGGTGACGAAACCGTCGAGTGTGAACCGTATCCCGAATCAACTCTCGCGTCGAGCCCTGCTGAAACACGCTGGCCTGCTCGCCGCGAGCCCGTGCCTTCTCGCGCAGTCCGGAACAGCCCCCGGCGGGCGCAGGCTGGCATACGTCGCGAGCTACAGCTCACCCCAGGGTCCCGAAGGCAGCAAAGGCTACGGCCGCGGCATTTACCTGTTCGAAATGGACCCCGCCAGCGGCAAATTATCGCGGCGAGATGTCTTCCCGAACGACTCCAACCCGTCGTGGCTGGCTTTCGATTCGTCACAAACCCATCTGTATTCGGCGAACGAAACCGCGATCTACAAAGGCGAGCAATCGGGGTCGGTGAGCGCCTGGTCAATCGACCGCTCCACGGGGCGCCTTTCCCTGCTGAACACCGAAAGCTCGCACGGCGCGAGTCCCTGCTATGTCAGCGTGCACCCGTCCGGCAGGTACGCGCTTGTCGCGAACTATCACGGAGGAACCGTGGCGGTACTTCCTGTCCTGCCCGGCGGTAAACTCCGTCCGGCCACGGACGTGAAGTCTGTGGCTGGCCAGCCGGGACCCACACATGCCACGAGCGCCCCGGAGGGAAGCTTCGCAATCAGCGGCCATGATCGCTCGCATGCCCACATGATTCACACTGACCCGTCGGGCCGCTTCGTTCTATCCGCCGATCTGGGGCTCGACAGGATCCTGCTCTGGAAACTCGACCTCCAGTCGGGAAAACTGACGCCCAACGATCCGCCGTCCGTTTCGCTCCCCCCGGGCGACGGCCCGCGTCATTTTACCTTCCACCCCAACGGGCGCTGGCTCTATTGCCTCACGGAAGAAGGCTCCACGCTCGTCTCATTCGAGTACGACCCCGCCAGAGGACAACTCAAAGCAATGCAGACCGTCTCCACGTTGCCCAAAGGCTTCGCCGGCTCGAACTTCACTTCCGAAGTGATGATCTCGCGCGACGCCCGCTTCCTGTACGCGGCCAATCGCCTCCACGACAGCATCGCCTGGTTCGCCATCGGACCGCGGGGCACGCTGACGCTGGCGGGCGAAGAGTGGACGCGCGGCGACTATCCCCGCAGCTTCAATATCGATCCGAGCGGCGGGTTCCTCTATTCGTGCAACCAGCGGGCTGACGCCGTAGCCTGTTTTCGGGTCAACCGTGAAACGGGAGCATTGACGTTTACCGGCCAGTACACGCCCGTAGGCACGCCTGCAATGATCCTGTTTCTTACCTGATACCGGGACCTCCCCGGCCGGCGGGCAATCTTTCCCGCGAATTGATGATAGGATTTGGCCAGGTGGAGGCCCGACGCACATGGCTCACTGTTCCAGACGCAATTTCCTGAAGACCGGACTCGCCGCGGGCGTGCTCGCGGGAAGCGCAACCCTGCCCTTGCGGGCGGCTCGCGGAACGGCAACCGATTGGGTAACGCTCGGCAAATCGGGCGTCAAAGTGACCCGCCTCGCGTTCGGTACCGGAACGTTCAGCGGCCAGGTCCAGCGTGACCTCGGGCAGGACCAGTTCACAAGGCTCGTCCGCCACGCCTATGACCGGGGCATTCGTTTCTTCGAAACGTCCGAAACCTATGGCCAGATGCACCAGATGCTCGGCGTCGCGCTCAAAGGGATCCCCCGCGATTCCTACCGGCTGATGTCCAAAGTGACCACGCGGGAGGGCGTCGATCCGCAAAAGAAGATTGACGACCTCCGCAAACTGGCGAATACCGATTACTTCGATGTGATGCTGATGCATTATCAGCACGTGGCGACCTGGCCGACGGATACCGTGCGGTGGCAGGACGGGATTCTCGAGGCGAAGGAAAAGAAGGCCGTGATCGGCTACGGCGCCTCCGTGCACGGGCTGCCCGCATTGCGCCGGTTTCCTGGCAACCAGTGGCTGGAAATCGCCATGATCCGCATGAACCACAAGGGAACCCGGATGGACGCGGAAGATTACAACACGAATGGACCCGGCAACGTAAGCGAAGTGGTGTCGCACGTGAAGCAGGTTCACCAGCAGGGCATGGGCGTGATCAGCATGAAGCTGGCAGGCGAGGGCGCCTTCACTGCCCGTGACGACCGCCGGGCTGCCATGCGGTTCGCCTTCAATAACGCAGGCGTCGACTGCGTAACGGTAGGCTACAAAAACACGGCGGAAATCGACGAGGCAATTGACAATCTGAATCTGGCGCTCGCATAGCGGGCAGACCGCCCGGACCATTACGGCCCAGGGCTTGCGCGCGGAATAACTTTGCAGTATAAAGATATTTTCAATCCGGGAATCGCTGGCTCGACCACTTCGGAGGTTTCTTATGAGTGTCTCCGCGATCAGGCAGCCGGGCGCCTTCATTCCCATCGCGATGTCCCTTGCCGCTCTGGCTACGCTGGCGTACAACCTCGCGGTCTTCGGCGTCACCCGCGATGCGGACGAGGGAACCGCCGCCCATCTCTGGCAACTCCTCATGGCTGGACAGATACCCTTCATCGCGTTCTACGCGATCAGATGGCTGCCCCGGGCTCCGGCACGGACGCTGCGCATCCTTGCCCTGCAGGCTGGCGCCGCGCTCGCCGCGATGGCCCCCGTCTGGTGGCTCGGTCTGTGAAACGCATTTGTCCACTTTGAACCCCGCAAAGTCGTCATATCCGGACGAGTGGTCTCAAACGCACGCGCCGGAGCCCGCAGTGCTGGTACGAAGAGTACCGGAGTACTCGATTCGGGACAGCCGGGACCGCCATTCTACCCAAGCGAGGAGAAGACGGACCGCCGGTGAAGAACGGACAATCTTGTTGGCAACGATCGTTTCGGAACATCATCCAGGCCAGGCTATGGGCCTGCGGCTGGCTGCTTTGCCTGACCGCAGGGGCCGCGCAGGCGCAGGGACTTCCTCAGATCGGAGCACTGGTGAACAGCGCGACGGGCAGAAGCGCCTCCAGCGTTCCGGTGGCGGCCCGGGGTTCTCTGGTCACCATCTTCGGGACGAACCTGGCCAGCACAACCGTCGCCCCTCCGGGTCCTCCATTTATCACACTGCTCGGCGGAACGCAGGTGCTGATGGGAGGCATCGAAGCGCCGTTGCTCTTCGTCTCGCCGAATCAGATCAATGCGCAGGTTCCGTTCGAACTTCCCGATGTCTCCTCAATGGATCTGGTAGTACGGAATTCCGGCGGGGACAGCGCGCCCCTGCATGTCATCCTCCTCGCTCAGGATCCCGGTATTTTCAACGTGGTGAAGCAGGGCGCGGCGGTAACTGACACGAACCCCGTCATCGGAGGCGACGCCATCACGATATATGCGACAGGGCTCGGGGTCGTCTTGCCTCCGGTACCTTCCGGCCAGCCTGCCGCATTACCCGGCTCCGCTGTAGCCGCGTTGCCGGTCGTCGTCAAAACAGGCGGACAGTCGGCCCGCGTGACCTTTGCCGGGCTTGTACCGCAACAGCCGGGCGTTTACCAGATCAGCGCAACGGCTCCCGATACCCTCACAACCCCGACGTCCAGCATCACTCTGGAGGCTGGTATAGTTCCGAGCGTGACAGGTCCACCCGGACCGTCCGGAATTCCCGGTCCCGCCGGGCCTGCCGGACCGACAGGGCCCCCCGGCCCCGCGGGTCCGCAGGGCAATCCCGGGCCGCCGGGCGCGGATGGTTCTCAGGGTTTGGCGGGCCCGCAGGGACCCATCGGTCCCGCGGGCCCCATAGGATTCACGGGCGCCACCGGCGCGGCCGGTGCTCCCGGACCGGTCGGGCTGACCTGGCGTGGCGCATGGCGCGCCGACACAACCTACGCATTGAACGACGCCGTCCAGTTCAGCGGAACCAGCTATATCAGCGTGCAGTCGGCAAATATCGGTCGTCAGCCGGATCAGTCGCTCGGTTCCTCATGGCACCTGCTGGCGCAGCAGGGCGCGGCAGGAGCAACCGGTCC
>DASZUZ010000180.1:0-2495 GCA_035547415.1 Bryobacteraceae bacterium
ACGGTCCGGAAAGGCGATAAAGGCGAGTTCGGCCTGGCTGTTCTCGATGTTGCTTATCCCGGGTCGCAGATCCTGCGGGGCGTCAGCGAGCATCAGCAGGTCTGGATGTCGCATCGCGACGTGGTCTCTGTTCCGCCCGCCGGCTTTCAGGTCCTGGCGACAACGTCCACCTGCGAGACCGCCGCGATCGAAGATCCGGTCAGGCGGCTTTACGGCGTTCAGTTCCATCCCGAGGTCGTCCACACCGCGGAAGGCGTTCGCATTCTCGAGAATTTTGTATTCGGGATCTGCGGATGCGAGAAGGACTGGAACGCCAGCCAGCGCATCGCGCTCGTCCGCGAGGGGATTCGCGAACGAGCCGGCGACCGCAACGTCTTCTTTTTCGTTTCCGGCGGCGTCGATTCGACCGTCGCGTTCAAGCTTTGCCTGGACGCGCTCGGCCCCGAGAGAGTACAGGGCGTCTACGTCGACACGGGGCTCATGCGCAAGGGCGAGACCGACTTCGTCCGCGATACGTTTTCACACCTCGGCCTGGTTCGGATCGAGCAGTGTGCGGACGAGTTTCTGCGTCCTCTCGAACAAGTAAGAGAGCCGGAACTCAAACGCCACATTATCGGCGAGCAGTTCGTGAAGGTGCAGGAGCGCATCATTGAGGACGTCGGTATCCTGGACGGCCGGTGGATCCTGGGTCAGGGAACCATTTATCCCGACACCATCGAGTCGGGCGGCACAGCGAAATCGGCGACCATCAAGACGCACCACAATCGCGTCCCCGGGATCCAGAAGCTGATCGAGACGGGCCGAATCGTCGAGCCGCTGGCCGACTTCTACAAAGACGAAGTACGCGCGATCGGCCTCGAACTGGGACTCTCGCGGGAATTGCTCGACCGCCATCCGTTCCCGGGTCCCGGCCTGGCGATCCGCTGCCTGTGCGCTGAAGCGGATGAACCGGTGCAGCGTATTACGGACGGCTATTTCATGCCGGTTCGTTCCGTGGGCGTCCAGGGAGACGCGCGCAGCTATGCGCCTGTGCTTGCGATCGACGCGTTTCCGTCCGCCGCATCCAGACTGCAGGATCAGGCGACCGAGTTGGTGAACCGCAGCGCGGGGGTAAACCGTGTCATCGCGCGCGTCGCGACACGAGAACCGCTCGACCGCCAGCATGTTTTTGCGAGCACGCTGACGCATGGACGGCTCGAGCTACTCCGCGAGGCAGACGCGATCGTGCGCGCCATGAGCAGTGAGTCCGGATTCGATAAGCAGGTCTGGCAATTTCCGGTCATCCTGATCCCCGTGGGCTCCGGCGAATCGAGAGATTCCATTGTGCTCCGGCCCATTCAATCTGTCGATGGAATGACTGCCGATTCCGTGACCATGCCCGATGAACTGCTGCACATGATGGCCGAGCGGCTGATGGCCATTCCGGAGATCGCCGGAGTCTATTACGATCTCACGCACAAGCCGCCCGGTACCATCGAGTGGGAATGACGGCGCGGTTTCAGCGCCGCCAGTAACCGCGGTAATAGCGGCCGCCGTAATATCGCGGCGCGGACCAGTAAGCGCCACGATACGGCGGACGCGCCCAGTATCCGGCGCGCCAGGCATATCGTGGACCTGCCGGATACCAATAACCGTCGACCCATGTGTATCCCAAAGCGGGCGTGGGCGGCGGCGCATACGTCACGACCGGCGGCGGTGGCGGCGCGGGCGCATAAACAGGTGCGGCGTCATAAACATAGGAAGGGCCGTAGCCGTATCCCCATGCGGGTCCCACTCCGATTCCCACTCCGACAGCGATGCGGGGCCCCGCAAATGCCGTCGATGCAGCGAAAAGAACGGCAGCAGCTAAGTATAATTTCGGTCTCATGAGTCCGATCCTCCGGCGCGGAGTATTGCAACTTCTCTGCCAGTCGCAAACACTTGAAAAGATTACGAGTTGAACCGGGAACGGGAAGTTCGTGAGCCACCAGGGTGGTGGAATTCAGCCAGAGTAGTTTTTGTTTAAAGAGAAGGTTTGGCGGCGGGAGTGAGATTCGAACTCACGGTACCCTTTCGAGTACGACGGTTTTCAAGACCGCTGCCTTCAACCGCTCGGCCACCCCGCCACTGCCTTCTTAGTAGAGCGACCGGATTCGTTTCATGCTTCACGCCCGGCCCCGTTCACGCCAGTACCTTCTCCTGCACTACCTTGGGCGTGCCGGCGCCTAGCCAGCGTTCCCTCATGTGAAGGAAAGGCAGTTCAATAAAAGCAAACGTAAGAAAGGAAAACAACAGACAACCGAAGAGCGCCAGAATCCATCCGACCGAAAAAGCTGCGTAAGGATTGGGAATCAGCGATTTGAGATAGGGAATGAATTCAATTGTGTAGAACTGGTTCAGGTAGATGCCATAAGAGAGCCGCGACAGCACGTAGAAGCCATGCCAGTCGACAATCGCCGGCAGCTTCGGGCACCGCAGCAAAAACAGCGTGATACCACCGTAAAGGACCGCCAGAG
>DASZUZ010000181.1:0-12974 GCA_035547415.1 Bryobacteraceae bacterium
GTCGCCTGTCTGGAATCGTAATGCTCAACCCATGAGAAAGTTCTAAGAAAATCATCGAAAACTTATTCGCTTGCGGGGCTCACCTGTTGCAGGCGTTGCGAGCGTAATAGTCCGGGCGGAAAGTGTGGTTGAGCGGCCGTGACGACACGCAGCTCACGTCTCTCGTCGGCCTGTTCTTCACAGGGCTGAAAACCACGATCAACGCTTCGGAGTACACCCGACCTTCTCCGGCTGGGTCTCGTGAACTCTCTCAGGCGACCCCGGTTTGGACATGATCTTCGATCTTCGCGGCTTCTGGCGACATAAACATCGGCGCCGGTCTGGCTCAACGCGATTGATCCGGACCGGCGCCCGACTGCGAACGGGAAAGCGGGTTCTTACTGCGTTGCGCAATAGCCCGCGGTAGTAAATCCAAAGTAGTTTGCGACCTGGTCGGCCGTATTGGAGAGCGTCAGCGGTGGCTGTCCCGAGGGCAACGTTTGTGGCGTGTTGTTGGCCTGCCAGAACCTCTGATATGTCAGGTGCGCCAGCGGCATGGGCCTGTTGCCCGGCTGAGGCTTGCCGGCATTGCACAACGGCTGCAGAACGTACTCCAGGACATCCTGCCGGAAGGCCTTGAAATCGGCGGCTGTCCCGAAGTCCAGAGAAAGCTCACGGTTGAAGTGGCAGGATCGGCAGGAAGGCCCGATCACCGTGGTATAAAGCCGCTCCGATCCCGCGGGCGCGGAGCCGCCATCCACCGGCTCACGCCAGCCTGCCGGGATGAAGTCGGCGTTTTGAGTCGTCCTGCCGAAGAGCGGCCCGCCGGGGTCCGTGTACCAGCCTGCAATGACTTCTCTGAGATGCGGTACGCGTCTCGCGCCGTGCTCATCGTTTTGCAGTTGTGCTGTCACCGTCTTCAGCACCGCCAGGTTGTACTCCTTGAGTTGTAATTCCTGGTTGAATCGGGATGTCAGTTCACCCCCGCCATCCGAAGTGAACAGAAGATTTCTGACATCCAGGGGCAGGAATCTGAATCCGTCAATCCTGCCCTGTTGCGGATACTGCCCGGTCGCTGTGAGATTCTTCGGATTGCCGCCATGGCAAATGAAGCAGACGCCCGGATGCTGCTTGAAGCCGAGGAAGTCCAGGTTGGGCGGAAATGGATCCCCTGTGTGAATAGGATTAAGCGCCCTCGTAGCGACATTGGGAGTTGTCTTGCCGATCGCTCCCGAACTCGCCGGCAGGGTGATGGTCTCGCTGAGGTCATCGTTCAGGACGTACGCATAGAGTTGCCCATACCGGGTGGACGACGAAGGGTTCGTCGGTGGAGGCGCCCACTCGAAGGCGACGTCCGCGATTCTCTGAATGCTGCATCCCAATGCGGTATCGGCAGCCGACGGGTTGCAGCCGGCGAGACCCCCCGCGGGGCGCGTCAGCGCGGATTCAATGGCCGCCGCGGCTTCAGCCTGAGTGGGATACCCGGTTTTTATGGGAAACCCGGAACCGCCGCTCCCGGACGCCGCAAAGGGGTTGACGGGATAATTCTCCAGATACGTGTAGATAATCGGGTTATTCGCCGTGCAACTGGGCACGCAGCGAATGAACTGGTTGCGCACAAAACCCAGATCCGCCGCGTTCAGCACGATCGCGTGTGAATCCGTGTTGATGATGTTGTCGCCGTATGTTCCGCCGGGAAGGTCGCACCCCGGAAGGTCACACGCGATCAGTTGTTTTCCGGTCGGGCGCCATTGACTCACATCGCTGATAAACCCCGCGTTGACGAGCCACTCGGGAAACGTAGCTTTCTTGTTCGTCGGGTCGATGGCGGCGTAATATGCCTTGGCCGTGGTGGCAGTCTCGCCGGCCGTATCCTTTCCCGTGAATACGAGAAAGTGAGTTTGTTGTTGAAAGGGCGTTTCGTTCGCGTTGAATATATTCGGAATTCCGGTCGTTGCTTCCACCAGAGCCAGCAACGAGCCGGAAAACGCCAGGATCGTGAGCAGCAATCGTTTGGTGCTCCACTGCGTTTTCATAGTGGAATCCCCTCTTTCGGTTGGAATACGCATGGAGTATAGGTGTCGGGGAGGTGCGCGTCGTCCCCAGAACGGGGTATAAGACAATCTTCTTTTAAATATTTCGGAAGAGCGCCGTTCGCAGGATCAGCGCGATGAGTTCGCCCTGACGCGCGGTTCCGGTCTTGGACAAGACCCGTCGGATGTGAGTGCGAACCGTTTCGAGAGAAATGTCCATCTCTTCGGCGATTTCCGTCGCGCTCCATCCGCAACCGAGCTTTCCGGTCACCCGCGCCTCGGCTGGCGTCAGGTGGAATATCTCGCCCAATATCGCGTGGTCGAGCTCCGGCCGCGCATCGCGATCGAAGATCAGAACGGACACGGCGCACTCGGGTGATTCGGACGATCCCACGCCGGTGCGGGGAGCCGCCATGAGCAACAGGAGGTACGGAGTCTGGTGCGAACGTCGTCTGACTTCGACACGGCGGAAGAGCGGTCCTCCCCTTGCGGTGACCTGTTCCAGCGCTTTCACGAATCCTGTCTGGTCTTCCGGGAATACTGGTGAGAGTTGTCCCGACGTGATGGCCAGACCGTCTTGAAGGCTCGCGGTCCTCCTTGCCGCCGAATTGGCATGGATGATGCGGCCGGACGCGTCCGTCAGAAGGATCGGATGCGGGTAGCGGTCCAGGAAGACCGTAGCGGCGGCGAGTTGTGCCCGAGACGACCACAGCTCGTTGTGAATCAGGACGGCTCGTCGGAAATGCGGCATCAGTGGGAGCAGCGTCGCGAACGCCGGCTCGACAAAAGGACCCTCCCGGTCCCCGCGGACGGCGACAATCATGGATGCCGAGCCGGCGGAGCGGAGGAATACGCCGGAGAATTGATACCGGATGCCCAGTGACGCGTAGAGTTCCTGGCGGCATCCGGACTGCTTCGATTGCTCTGCGGGACAAGTCAGATCGATCGCTCGAACCGGGGCTTCCGTCTCTCCCCTTGTAAGGACCTGATACAGGTAATCGGCGACGTACGGCTCCGCGTCGGCGCGTCGGTGTCCTTCGGGCCAGTTGGACCAGAACACGAAAGCATTTCCGTTCCGCGGCCCGGAATTCAAGACCAGCCAGCCGCGTTGTCCCCCCACTGCGTGCACATACGCGTCGACAAGGGCTTGCCATCGCGAGCCGTCAACGGCGGATTCATAAATCAGGCTGACCAGATCTGATATCGCTATCAACGACGAGCCGGGTGCGGTGCCGGTAAATTCGCTGGCCGAATGCAGGTCTCCGTCAGCCGTCGAACCGGATGTTGGCTCACCGGCGCCTTCGCGAAGAGAAGATTCGGCCCCTCGATTGCGGCCACCGAGGGTGCCCGATTCGGGGTCCATCAAACAGCATTTCGGCGAACTCACGCCGGTGCCAAAGGATAACTCGTCATCCGGACTGCCGGATTTGTGCCCCGTCAAACAGATCGTCGCGGAAAGACACTGCGATTCTTATTTGCCTTTCGACGATAAAGCGTGCTAACACAAAATCTCGCATCCCTGAACCGTTACTGAGGAGGTCGAGCAATGCTTCATACGCACTCCATACCGTCTCATCTGACTCGCCATGACGCCGTCGGCAAGCAGCGGCGGCCATACGGCGATCCCGTTGCCGCTCTGAAAGACATGACGCGCTTCAAGCCGGTTCCCCGGCCCGCGCCCGGCCATTTTTCCGCCCCGCTGCACGTCTTCGACCCGAAGGCCGCCAGAGCCGCCCAGGACGCGGGCAAGCTGGTTTTCCATTGTGTCGGAGATACGGGCGGGATACACGGCACGGCGACGCAGGAGGCGATCGCCACCGAAATGGAAAACCAGATTCAGACCGCCGGCGCCTCCGACAAAGCCCGCTTCCTGTACCACCTCGGGGACGTGATTTATTTCAATGGGCAAAGCACGTTGTATAAAACCGAATTCTATGAGCCCTACCAGTACTATCCGGCTTTGATTTTCGCGATTCCCGGAAATCACGACGGAGATACGCAGGTCAACAGAGGAGACCTTCCGGACACGGAGCCATCTCTGTACGGCTTTTTCCAGAACTTCTGTGACGCGACCCCGCAGCATGTGAGCCCCTACCGGATGTCCATGACGCAACCTTACCCTTACTGGACGCTGGACGCCCCGTTTGTGACGATCGTCGGTCTCTACTCGAATGTGGAGGGAGCCCTGGATGCCCGCGGACGCAACGACCAGCAGCAATATCTCGAGACGGCAATGAAGAATGCAGCCCCCGACAAAAAGCTGCTGTTGACGATGCATCACCCGCCGTTTTCACTGGACTCCGTCCATGGAGGCGCGATCGAAATTCTCACCTCCGTCGATCGCGCCATCTCCTCGACCGGCCGCAAACCGGATGCCGTGCTCTCGGGCCACGTCCACAATTACCAGCGCTTCTCGCGAACTCTCGACGGCAAAACGATTCCTTACGTGGTTGCGGGCGCGGGCGGCTACGCGAACGACGCCCGCAATATGCACCGCTTACAAAAGGGAATCGAACAGGAAAAGCTTCCCTATCAAACGACGCTGAAAGACGTACAGTTGCAGAATTTCCAGCAGACCGAACCCGGATTCCTCCGGATCACGGCTTCGGCGGCGGGCATCGCCTTTGAATACTGGATCGTTCCATTCAATGGCAGCCCCGCCGCGCTGTTCGATCGTTTCTCCGTTTGAAGCGCGCGGAATCGTGATTACTTGTCCTGCTCCGACTCCGCAATCAGCTGTCGGTACACCTCGCGCGCATGATCGTATGCCTTGCGCGCTTCGCCGAGATCGGCGACGGACATCCGCGCCGCCTTCTGCGTCCAGCACTGATTGACGGCGTTCAGGCACCATTCCGCGCTCCGGCGCGACGCCCGCACCGGCTTGCCGCCGACCAGCGCGAACACCGGATTCGTATGCGCCGCCGGTAACACCCGCGCCGCAATCCAGCTGCTCTGGCTCAGAGGGATGTCGAACTCGACCGCGTGCACTTTACCATCCGCGACGATGCTCTTCTTCGCCACGGCCTTGCCGTTGACCACGATCTCCACCGGAACCTCGCGCGAGTCGCCGATCCGCGCGCGCTCCACGTCCCAGTACGGCTTCTGATCGTAAGGCAATTTTCGGATCGCATCGTTCGGTTGCTCGGCGAGGTAGGCAGCCGCGTTGACCGTGACCTTCACGGTCGCGGGGGCCGCCAGCTTCAGTTCGCTGCCGGCTTCCGTCCCGCTGACCCGGAAATCCATCAGGTGCGTCTTGCCGTCCGACACATAACTCCGGCCCGCCTTGAGCGCCTGGAGCCATCGGTCATAGCTGAGTGACTGATCGACCTTCGCGTAAGTGCGCCCGATCCCCACGCGCCCGTCATAAATGCACGGAAAATCCGTCTCGCCGGAGATCTTCGTCCGGAACCCGGCGTTCAGCGTGTGGTACCAGATGTTCAGTTCCCATACGTAGGGCGTATCCACGGCGGAGATGAAGTCCACCAGGTCCGGGTACGTGACGTCCACGATATATTCGTTCGCGCCGATCCCGTCGAACCCCGGCATATCGAACGTCGGCAGTTCGTTCGTGGTCACCTGCAGTCCCCACCCGGAATGCGCAAATCCCACGATCGCGCCCTGCGACTTCGCCCATCGGAAGATCGGTAAATCCCAGGTCGGCCAGTCTTCAATTCGCTTCGTGCCCGGATAATCCTGCTCTTTCAGTCCCAATAGAACGATGTGCCCCGCATGGCTGGACGGAAATCCCGACACCTCCAGGTCATAGTGCATCAGCCGGTCGGTCTTCGAAAGCGGATCGTCCTTGCCCGAAAAGAACTGCTTCTGGTAGTAATAATCGGGTCCCCACGTCAGCACGGACCCGATGTTCAGCCGCTCCCCCAGCACTTGCCGGATCATGTCCTTCGGCTCGACCCCCTCCGCCGGATTCATATAGTGCGAACATCCTGCCGCATGCACGTGGTGGTCGCCCGAATACCAGCCGTACTTCGAAGGATCGATCCACCGGTCGAGCTGAAACGCCACTTCCGCGGGACCGGCGCTGTTCACTTCGAACTCGCGCGTGTGCGGCAACGACTCCGGACCGCCGTTATATTGCACCGTATAGTAGCCCGCCGGCAGCCGCACGCTCTCGCCGTCGAACCGGTAGATCTGCGGCTGGAAGAAGAAATCCGGGGCAAGGCGCTTTGAAGGCGCCGGATACAGCCGATTCTGCCGGTCGCGAATAATGAAACTCGCCATCGCCGGCTGACCCTTCTCGTCCTTGATTCGGAATGTGATCGGCCGCGCGGGCAGGGCATTGAAGAGGATCGTGACGTCGTTGCGGAACCCGATATCCTGGCTGCCCTGTCCGACGTTGAAGCTGATCTTCGCGGAGCGCTGCCCCGCGTCGCGGCTGTACACTTCGAGGATCTGGTACTCCAGCGCCAGTCCCGACAGTCGTTTGCGCATGGGCGGCCGCTGATAAAGCGAGATGTCGGCCCATCGCTCCGCCGATTCGCGCGGCGTCAGCCGCAGTGGCGGCTCCGGGTTCCCGTTCGACTGGATATAAACATTTCCGCTGTTCGGGCTGACGACGTTCAGTTCCGCGGTCACATTGCCGTGGTTGATGACCTTCACCAGGAAGAGCCGCGCCCCGGCCTCCACCAGTTCCGGCTTCGCGTCTCCTTGCTCCACTTTGACGCGGCTCTCGGCATTGATATCGACGACAACGAGCGCGTGCCGGTCGAAGATCGATTCCAGCGCGGCCACCGCCGCGGCTTCATCCGGTTTGGAAATTGCGGCGTTGATCTGATTGTGTTCCGCCGTAGTCAGCGGTTGCCCGAGATAATTCAGCGCCTCTTCCAGTTGCCGCGCCTGCTGCGCCATCGGCTGCAGTGGGACCGGCGCGGCCGCCGCGGCCATCGCGACAAGCAGAAAACCCGCGCAGTACTTC
This sequence comes from Bryobacteraceae bacterium, assembly GCA_035547415.1. Lineage (GTDB taxonomy): Bacteria > Acidobacteriota > Terriglobia > Bryobacterales > Bryobacteraceae > BOG-234. The sequence goes on from DASZUZ010000181.1 coordinate 6,946, forward strand.
ATGGCAGATCAGCATATCGCAAACGTGAAAGGACGTCGCTGTTACGATATCGTCGAATCATGTCGCTTCGTCTCCTCGCCGCTTGTCTGATCGCTATCGTTCCTGCCGCAGCGCAACCCGCCTCGCCGAATGCGCGCCGCGTGGCGTTCGGACATCTTCACCTCAATTCGACGGATCCTGATGCCGCCATCGCGTTCTGGACGGATATCATCGGCGCTTCGCACTACAACCACGAGTCTCTTCATGGCGTGCGAATGCTCGGCGCAATTATCCTTTTTGACAAAAAGGCGCCCTCCGGTCCCAGTGCGGGCTCGACGATCGATCACATCGGCCTCAAAGTTCCGGATGTTCAATCGTTCGCCGATAAGCTGGCGAAGACCAGCTATAAGAGTTCGACGAAATCAGACCCGGCGGGCGACCAGCTCATGATCGACGGCCCGGACGGCGTGCGGATCGAATTGACCGAAGACGCGTCCATGTATGCGCCGCTGGAATTCAATCACATTCATTTCCACGCCACCCAGCCGAAGGACATGCAGGCATGGTACTCAAAAACCTTCGGAGCCAGAGCCGGCACTGGTGAGAACGCCGATTCCAGCCTGATCCCCGGCGCCATGCTCACGTTCACCAAAGCGGATGCCGCTGCCCCGACCGCCGGACGAGCCATCGACCACATCGCCTTCGAGGTCAAAGATCTCGAAACCTTCTGCAAAACGCTCGGCGCGAACGGAATCAAACTGGATTCCCCCTACCAGTCGATGCCCGATATAAAGTTCGCCCATGCCTTCCTCACAGACCCTTGGGGTACGCGCATTGAACTGACGGAAGGCGTCGCGCCGTAGAACGGAGTCTCTTTGTGGGGCGGGGCTTCGGCCCTGCCGCCGGGCTTCTGCCCGGCGCAAACCACCAAACCCGCCTTACTTCCCGCTCTCCGCCTGAATCGGCCCTTTCACTAGCAGCAGGTACGCCGCCGCGGAGACCAGGCTCAGCCCGGCGCTCAACATCAGAGCCTGCGAAAACCCGCCCGTGCGTTGCACGATGAATCCGGTCACCGTCGGGGCCAGCGCCCCGCCCAGATACCCGCCGAAATTCTGCATCGACCCCAGCGAAGCCGTATACTGGCTCGGCGCCGCGATCGGCACCGTAGCCCACGCCGCGCTGCTCGCAATATAAATCAGGAACAGCGAAACGGAAATAAAAAACATCGCTGCCGTGTTCGATTCCGCGAACACCGTTCCCACGGTACACAGCGCAATCCCGCAAAGCGCGGACGAAATCAGCAGTTTCCGGCCCCCCATCGGCGTCCATCCCTGCCGCGTCAGCAGATCGCACAGCCAGCCACCGACCACCGCTCCCACGCAGCCGAAGAAGTAGGGAATCGCCGCGACAATCCCCACGTTCGCCATGCTCATATGGCGTTCGTGCTCCAGGTAATACGGCAGCCACCCCGTATACAGCCAGAGCGTGTAGATCGTCCCGAAGAAGCCCGCAATCATGCCCCACGTCGTCCGGTGCGCGAACAACTGCCTCCATTCGGCGAACGAAGGCGGACGCGACGTCGTATTCTCGTCGCCCTCCGTCAGATAACGCCGCTCCTCGGCAGTCAGGTCGACTTCGGACGGATCGCGGTGCACGCTCCACCACACCAGCGAGAGCACCACCCCCAGCGACCCGACGATCACGAACATCCACCGCCAGCTCAGCGTCAGCATCAGGAACGTCAACAGCGGAACCGCGATGAAGTTGCCCAGCGACGAGGCCGATTGCAGTAGCCCGGTTGCGAACCCCCGTTCGCGAAGTCCGAACCAGTCCCGCACCACGCGCGCTCCGCCTGGAAACAGCGGCGCTTCGCCCACGCCCAGCGCGAACCGCGCCATCATGAAGACCCCGAAGCTCCGGACCAGACCGCCTGCCGCCTGCGCAATCGACCACGCGAACAGCCCCAGGCCGAGCAGCTTGCGCGGGCCATACCGGTCGATCAGTCCTCCCACCGGAAGCTGCGAGATCGCATAGGCCCACAGGAAGGCCGAGAGCAGCAGTCCCATCTTCGCCACCGGAATTCCCAGTTCGTCCTGGATAAGCTTGTTCGCCACCGACAAAGTAGCGCGGTCGACGTAATTCAGCGCGCCCCCCGCCACCAGGAGGACCACGGACCACCGCTGAATCGAAATGATCCGGGCGGATGGCCTGTTCACACCGGCGTGGGCACGGGTTTGCTGCGTGGACTCGATCACAGTTGAGAATTGTAACAACGCTCGGCCCGAGCTCCCTCCCCGCTCCCGCGCCGGAACCGATATACTCTTCTCCGGCCATCCATCCAGACTCTTCGTAAGGAGGAAGCAAATGCTCTCCTGGTGGACCATCCTGATCCTGCTGCAGCTCCCCCGCTGGGACCTGCCGGCCACGGATCATAACCCTTTCACCGCCCCACAGGACGTGGAACAGGGGAGAAAGCTTTTCGGCGGCCGCTGCGCCGGGTGCCATGGCCCCCGCGGAAACGGCGGCAAGGGAGCCGACCTGAGCGCCGCGATTCTGCCGCGCGCTTCCGCCGACCCCGGCCTGTTCCGCATCGTCCGCTACGGCATTCCCGACACCGAAATGCCCGGATCTCTCATGACTGACCGCGAAATCTGGCAGGTGGCCGCATTTGTCAGAACCCTCAGCCAGGCGCAGGGACCTGCCGCCACCGGTGACATCGCCAAAGGACGCGAAGTCGTATCCGGAAAAGCCGGATGTCTCCAGTGCCATGCCCTCGGCCCCGCAGGGGGCCGCACGGGCCCGTCGCTGTCGGAAGTAGGGCTTCGCCGGAGTCCCGCTTATCTGAAGGCAAAGTTGCTCGATCCCGCCGGCTCGCTTCCCGAGGATTTCCGCCTCGTCTCCGGCAGGACCCGGGACGGCAAACAATTCAACGGCGTGCGCCTGAACGAAGACACGTTCTCCGTGCAATTTCTCGATTCCGGCGGCGCCCTGCGCTCCCTCTGGAAATCGGACATTCAGGATTACCGCGCCGAACGGCGCACCCTCATGCCGGCTTACAGGGACCGCCTCACCGGCGAACAGATCGACGACGCCGTTGCTTACCTCTCGTCCTTACGGGGAACCAGGAGCGAGCCATGAAACTTCTGACTTACTTCGCGATCTTTCTCCCGCTCGCCGGGCAGGTCACCGGCGACAGGATCCTGCAATCCTCCCGTGAGCCGGGTAACTGGCTGACTTACTCGGGCAACTACGCCGGGCACCGTCACTCGCCGCTCGCCTCCATCGACAGAAGCAACGTCGCCCGCCTGAAGCCCGTGTGGTCGTACCAGGTCAACTCCCTCCAGAAGCTCGAAGCGACGCCCCTCGTGGTGGACGGCATCATGTATCTTTCCGAGCCGCCCAGTAACGTCACCGCGCTGGACACCCTGACCGGCCGCCCCCTCTGGCGGTACCGCCGGACTTATCCCGATGACATTCGCGTCTGCTGCGGCCAGGTCAATCGTGGTGTTGCCATCCTGGACGACCTCGTCTTCGTCGGAACCGTCGACGCGCACGTCGTCGCCCTCGACGCGAAGACCGGCGCCGTCCGTTGGGACGTCCCCGCGGCCGACTACCGCGAGGGCTACTCGATCACCGTTGCGCCTCTCGCCGTGAAAGACAAAATCGTCGTCGGCATGGCCGGCGGCGAGTACGGCGTAAGAGGCTTCCTCGACGCCTATGACGCGCGTACCGGCAAGCGCGCCTGGCGATTCTGGACGGTCCCGGGTCCGGGCGAAAAGGGCAGCGAGACCTGGCAGGGCGACACTTGGAAGCGCGGTTCGGCCACCACCTGGGTCACCGGATCTTACGACCCCGAGACGAATCTCGTGTACTGGGGAACCGGCAATCCCGGTCCGGACTGGAACGGCGAGGTGCGCTCGGGCAACAACTTATATTCCGACTCCCTCCTCGCTCTCGACGCCGATACCGGCCAGCTCAAATGGCATTTTCAATTTACGCCGCATGACGATCACGATTGGGATTCCACGCAGGTCCCCGTTCTGGTCGAAGGCCAGGTTCGCGGCGAAAAACGGAAACTCGTTCTGCTCCCCAACCGGAACGGCTTCTTCTACGTTCTCGATCGCGTCAGCGGCCAGTTCCTGACGGGTAAGCCGTTCGTGAAGCAGACCTGGGCCAGCGGTCTCGACGATAGCGGACGGCCGCTGCTCGTCCCGGGCGTCTCGCCCTCGTTCGCCGGCGTCGCCGTCTGGCCCGCTGTTTCCGGCGGCAATAACTGGTACAGTCCGGCTTACAACCCGCAAACGGATCTGCTTTACATCGCGGCGCGTGAGGCCGGCTCGGTTTACTTCACCGGCGATGCCGAATATCTCAAAGGCGAGCAGTTCAACGGAGGCGGTTTCCGCAGCGTTCCCGGCGAACAGGAGTGGGGAGCCGTGCGGGCGCTCCGCCCGGCCACCGGCGACGTGGCCTGGGAGTACAAACTCTTCTCGCCGCCCTGGTCGGGCCTGCTGTCCACTGCCGGCGGGCTCGTATTCGGAGGGACGAACGAAGGCCAGGTGTTCGCCCTCGACGCCGCGACCGGCGCACCGCTCTGGAAACACCAGACTGGCGGTCAGGCGCGCTCCAACCCGATCAGCTTCGAGCGCGGTGGCCGGCAGTACATCGCCATGGCGATGGGAAACTCTCTGTACGTCTTCGGCCTCGAGTAGAGAAACAGACCCGGATCGCACGATGACCGAACGATCGACCAGCAGTGGCCCCGCCGATTATCTTGCGGCGGAAAGAACGTTTCTGGCCTGGATTCGAACGGGCCTGTCCCTGATGGGATTTGGCTTCGTTGTCGCCCGTTTCGGGCTGTTTCTTCAGACTCTTCTGATCGGCCAGCCCAATCTGCCTTTCCGGCCCGTGGGCATTTCACCGTGGTTCGGCACCGCGCTCATCGTGTTGGGAGTCATCGTCAACCTGGTGAGCGCATGGAACCACATTCGCCTCGTGCGGGAGCTGAAGCACGGAGGAGCCGCGTGGAATCGGCCTTCCTCTCTGGCGATTTCCGTCGCCTTGTTGCTGGCCGTGCTCGGCGTGGCGATGGCCATCTACTTTGTTTCGTTTCGCGAACCTTGGCGCGCCGGAGCAGGAAGCGCCGTGGAAAAATCGATCGCGATCGGTCATGGCGGCGAGGCGGAAGAAGCCGGAATGCGACTGCGCCCTGCGAAGCTCCTGACCGTCGGCAATCCGGAAACGGGAGCGCAACAATTTTCTTTCACGGAGGAAAAACAATGAACCGGCGGAAGGCACTACAGGCAGTAACCGGAGGCGCGGCCATCGCTGCCTCCCTCGCGGGCGCGCCAGCGCCGTTGCAGGCGGCGCAGGCCGCGGCGCGAAAGGGCCTCCCTCCCTTGAAGATCACGGATCTGAAAGTGATCCTGACGCAGCCGGCCGGCGACCAGTTGGTCATCGTGAAGTTGATGACGGACGAACCCGGTCTCTACGGCCTCGGCTGCGCAACACATCGCGAGCGTCCCCTGGCCGTCGCCAGCCTTCTCGAAACCTACGCGAAACCATTCGTGGTCGGGCGCCGCGTGGATGAAATTGAGGATATCTGGCAGTCGTCGTATCTGCAGCCCTATTTTCGGAGCGGAGTGGAGGGCAACAATGCTCTGAGCGGCGTGGACGGCGCGCTTTGGGACATCCTGGGCAAGCGGGCGGCCATGCCGGTTTATAACTTTCTCGGCGGAAAAGTCCGCGCCGCCGTTCCTCTCTACGCGCATGCGGCCGCGCGGGAAATGCCCGAGCTCATCGATCAGGTTCAGAAGTGGCGTGAACAGGGTTATCGCCACGTCCGCGTGCAACTCGCCGTGCCGGGCTATTCCGGTTACGGCGTGGCCGCCGAAACCTCCTCCGGCGTGCGAAACGCCAGGCCGAAGGGCGTTACCGAGTCGCCCGTGTTTGAGCCGACCCCTTACGTGAACAACACCATCCGGATGTTCGATCAGTTGCGCTCAAAACTCGGCTTTGACGTCGAATTCATTCACGACGTCCATGAACGCGTT
>DASZUZ010000182.1:0-8880 GCA_035547415.1 Bryobacteraceae bacterium
CTCCGCGCGGCAAAGGAGGATGTCCGGCTGAATACCGATGGCTCGCAGTTCCTTCACGCTGTGCTGCGTGGGCTTGGTCTTGAGTTCCTGCGCGGCGTTGATCCACGGCACCAGGGTGACATGGACGAAGATGCAGTTTTCACGCCCGACCTCATGCCGCACCTGACGGATCGCTTCGAGAAACGGGAGGGATTCTATGTCTCCGACCGTGCCGCCGATCTCGCAGATCACGACGTCGACTTCCGCGGCGAGTTTCCGGATGGCCGCCTTGATCTCATTCGTCACGTGCGGAATGACCTGGACCGTCTTGCCCAGATAATCGCCGCGACGCTCGCGCTGAATGATCTGCTCGTAGATGCGCCCGCTGGTCAGGTTATTGGCCCGCGTGAGATGGGCATGCGTGAAGCGTTCATAGTGGCCGAGATCGAGATCGGTCTCCGCCCCGTCATCGGTGACGAAAACTTCGCCGTGCTGAAAGGGACTCATGGTACCTGGATCGACATTCAGGTACGGGTCGAACTTCTGAAGCGTCACGCGCAGCCCGCGGTTCTCCAGAAGACATCCGATCGAAGCCGCCGCGATTCCCTTCCCCAGAGAAGAAACAACGCCGCCGGTGACAAAGATATGCTTAGCCATTCTTCGCCACCTCGAAATTGCCGACCGCCGCCTGCCCGGCCTGAATCAATTGCCGCACACGCTCGAGGTCAGCCGGTGTATCCACCCCCAGCGATTCATAATCTGTTTCCACCACGCGAATTTTAAATCCGTTTTCGAGAGCCCTCAATTGTTCCAGCCGCTCCGCCTGCTCGAGCGGACCCACGGGAAATCCGGAGTACCGCAGCAGAAAATCCTTCCTGTAAACATATAATCCGATGTGTTTGAAATGAACGACCGACCCGCCGTCGCGCGGATACGGAATGGTTGAACGCGAAAAATACACCGCGTTTTCGAAACGGTCGGTGACCACCTTGACCACGTTCGGGTCCGCAGTTTCGCGCGGATTCTCGATCCGCTTTTTGAGCGTTCCCATGGAGATCGCCGGCTCTTCGAGCAGCGGCAATACCGCCGCGTCGATCGCGTCCGGATCAATTAGCGGCTCGTCCCCCTGGACGTTGACGACCAGTTGCGCGTCGGCGTGCGCTGACGCCACTTCCGCCACGCGATCCGTTCCGGAAAGGTGGTCTTCGCGCGTCATCTGCACCCTGGCTCCGAAGCGCCGCGCTTCGTCGAAAATACGGCTGTCATCGGTCGCAACGACCACGCTGGTGAGATAGCGGGCCATGGACACTCGCTCGTACACATGCTCGAGCATTGTGCGGGAATCGAGTCGGGCCAGAGCTTTTCCGGGGAAACGAGAAGATGCGTACCGGGCTGGAATAACGGCCAGGATTTTGGGGTGCACACGCGATGTTACCACAGTGACCTTGTGCTAGACTCCAGGCAGAAAGGGAAGCATGCAATGCGGTCCCGTTATGCTGTCGTGATCGTTCTTGGCCTCGCCACGGGCCTGTTCGCCGGAGATAGCGCGGCCGAGGAGGCAAAACCTGCGTCCGGCGCGGAAACTCCCGTCAATATCGTTCCGCGCGCCCGGCCGGGCGAACAACCGGCCACGCCTTTACCGAAGGCGAATATTCGCATCGACACCAATATCGTACTCATTCCGGTCACTGTAACGGATCCGCTCAATCGGTTTGTCACCGGGCTCGATCAGGAGGTCTTTGACGTTTTCGAAGACAACGTCAAGCAAAAAGTCGTTTCGTTCGGGAGCGAAGACGCTCCGCTTTCCGTCGGAATTGTATTCGATACCAGCGGCAGTATGGGCCCCAAGCTGGAAAAATCCCGCCAGTCGGTAGCGGAGTTCTTCAAAACGGCCAATCCGGAAGACGAGGCGTTTCTGGTGGAATTCAACGACCGGCCGGAACTCGTGACGCCGATCACTCACAACCTGGAAGAAATCCAGAACCGGCTTACTTTTACGCAGTCGAAAGGCCGGACGGCGCTGCTCGATGGGGTGCTGCTGGCGTTGCGTACAATGAAGAAAGCGCACAATCCGCGCAAGGCTCTGATCGTGATCTCCGACGGCGGAGACAACAGCAGCCGGTACACGGAATCCGAACTCAAAGCATTCGTGAAGGAGGCCGACGTTCAGATTTACGCCATCGGAATTTACGAGCCGATTTCTTCGCGCGGTCGGACGCCCGAGGAGTTGTCGGGGCCGGGCCTGCTGACGGATATCTCAGAACCTACCGGCGGACGGCATTTCGTGGTCGAAAATCTGAATGAACTTCCTGACGTGGCGGCGAAAATCGGTATCGAGTTGCGCAACCAGTACGTCCTTGGATATAGCCCGAGCAACGCCGCGCGCGACGGCAAATACCGCAAGGTGAAGGTGAAGATTAATCAGCCACGTGGATTGCCGCAACTTCACCCATTCTGGAGAACGGGCTACTATGCGCCGACGCAATAATCATTTGAGAATCATCACACTCTTCGCCGGGGCGGCTCTCATGCTCGCCCCGGTTGCTGTTTGGGGGCAGAAGCAGCCAGGGAAAACCGAGACACCGGATTCCGGAGAGGCGATTTTTTCCTCCGAGACGCGGCTCGTTCCGCTGAACGTGACCGTGACCGACAAGGCGGGCCATCTCATCTCGGGATTGCCGCGCAGCGCCTTTCAGGTCTACGAGAACGGCGTTCTCCAGCAAATCAAGGATTTCAAGGGCGAAGACGTTCCGGTTTCCCTCGGCCTGATCATCGACAACAGCGGCAGCATGCGCGACAAGCGGCAAAGCGTGGAATCCGCCGCTCTGGCTCTGGTACGGGATTCGAATAAACAGGACGAAGTGTTCGTGGTGAACTTCAACGACGAGGCGTACCTCGACTCGGATTTCACCAGCGACATCAAAGTAATGGAACAGGGGCTGACGAAGATCGATTCGCGGGGCGGCACCGCCATGCGGGACGCGATTCGCATGTCCATCGATCACCTGAAGGAGAAAGCAAAGCGCGACAAGAAAGTAATCCTTGTCGTGACCGACGGAAATGACAACGCGAGCGTGGTTTCGCTCGAAGCGCTGGTCCGTCAGGCGCAGCAGGATGACGTCCTGGTCTATGCGATCGGCCTGCTGAGCGAAGAAGAAAAGAAAGAGGCAAGAAAGGCAAAACGCGCGCTCGACCTGCTCGTCGAAAGCACGGGAGGACAGGTCTTCTATCCAAAGGAAGTTTCGGAGGTCGAGAGGATCGCTCACGAGGTGGCGCACGATATCCGCAACCAGTACACGATCACGTACTCGCCTTCCAATCAGACTCTGGACGGTTCGTTCCGAACCATTAAGGTCTCCGTGAAAGCCAGCGGGAACCCGGTCGCCCGGACGCGGCAGGGTTATTACGCGACGAAAGACAAAGCGGCTCCGACTTCAGCGAAAAAGGGTTCATAACCTTTGCTGCTGACCGCTCTCCGGCTGACGAAGGGTTACCGGCTGGCTCCCTGGCGCAGTCCGTATCTTCGATGGCGGATCGAGACATGGTCGGGGATCGAGGCTTCGACCATCACGCCGGGAATATTTATCCGTTTTATATGGCGCAGCCGGAAAGATCTTTTGCGATATCTGCGATGGGCTTCAAGGAATGGCTGCTGAAGAGTAACCTCAAACGCGCGAAGAGGGAAGAGCCGAAGCCCTTCCCTCTTTCATGAGCGGCGGAAAATTCAGGCGGCGCCGCTCCGCTGATTCCACTAACGGCCGGTCGGAGGATTGGTGGAGCCGCCGCTGCCGCTGCTGCCACTGTTACCCGAACCGTCGGTGGAGCCACCGTTTGTATTCTTATTTTTCTTACTCTTTTTGGTCTTTTTTCCGTGTGAGTCCATTGCGCCGGACTGATCGGCAGGCATATTTCCCTGCGATCCCGTAGCGGTCGAGGGAGAAGATGACGAGCCCTGCGCGGAAGATCCCGCCTGGGCGAATGTAAACGGCGAAACGGCTAAGGCAAGCGCTATAGTCAGGACGGTTTTTCTCATTTGTTGTCTCCTTGCGGGTTCTCTTCCTGGCCCCGCTGACTTCATGATGGTCTTGCGAGGATGAATGCGGCATAGCCCGCCCGAGCTATTTCCCCCGGGGCGGGTGAAGAGTGACACTCGAAGTCGTGGCGCTTGCCACGCTTCGAGTCCGGATCGTGGAACAGACACAGGCAATGCAAAGAGAAATAACGCAGGGCAGCATCACCCGGGTGCTCGTTATCGGGTTCTCCCTCGTCATCATTCTTCTGGTGTTCGGGGGAAGCATCGCGCTGCGAAACATCCTCTCCATCCAGGAGAACGCGGCGAAACTGGTCCACGAACAGGACGTTACAAGGCGTCTGATTGAAGACCTCCAGGCGGAGCAAAAAACGCTGAGCGCGATTTTCTATACACTGACCGGGGATCCGGATACGGCAGACCCGGCGACCATCTCGCATCAGCTCGATCTGGTCGAGAAAGGTCTTCAGACCATGAGCAACGATGTCCACGGGGACCTCGAAGAACAGGCGACGTGGAGCGATCTGCTGCAGTCCGTTCACGCTTTTGGCGTTGAAGCCCGCCGATTATTAGGCGACAAAAAATCACCTGAGCTGGGATCGCGGGATCTTTTTCGCCGACATGAACAGGTATTTAACGCTCTTTCGAAACTCGTCGGGGAGGGATTCAGAAAAGTTTCGGCGGCGGAACGCGAGATTGACCGGCGGGCGGGCCGCTTTAATCATGAATCTCTCACGTTATTGTGCGCCTCGCTCGGCCTGGCGCTGGTCTGCAGCATCTTCACGGTTCGCATGACCCGCGAACTCTTTCGGAATATGACGTGGCAGGAAAGTGAACTCACGCGCGTTTCATGGCACATGCTGGCGGACCAGGAATCCATCGCGCGCCGGTTTTCGCACGAACTGCACGACGAGCTTGGGCAAACCCTGGCGGCGGTGAAATCAAACCTGGCGGCTGTGCCGCGAGCGCCGGCCAATACGGCGCGCCTCGAAGACACGACGCACCTGGTGGACGACGCGATCCGCAGCGTGCGCCAGCTTTCGCAGTTGCTGCGGCCAATGATACTCGACGATTTCGGGCTGGATGCCGGTCTTGGATGGCTGTGCGAAGGATTCATGCAGAGGACGGGAGTCGAGGTCGATTACCAGTCGAACATGCACGCGCGCCTGCCGGATGAAACGGAAACGCATCTGTTCCGCATCGCTCAGGAGGCGCTGACGAATGTCGCGAGGCACTCCGGCGCAACAAAGGTCAGCGTGGAACTCCACGCCTCGGACGACGATCTTCGCCTGACCATTGCGGACAACGGAAGAGGACTTCAGGGAGGGCAATCCGGCGAAGGATCCGGAGGCCAAAGTCTCGGGATGACCGGGATGCGGGCGCGTGCCCGCGCGGTGGGCGGCGTCTTCAGAGTCGTGACGCCGGATGAAGGGGGACTCACACTCGAAGCGAAGATACCGCTTTCAGAGAACATGCAGACGAGCGCGCTGACCGAGGGGTTGATGGTGCGCGAAAAAGTAACGAGAGGACAATGAAGAACATTCGAATTTTATTGGCGGACGATCATGCGGTGGTGCGCCAGGGTTTTCGCGCCATCCTCGCGCAACAACCGGATATGCAGATTGTCGGCGAGGCCGGAAACGGGCGTGAAGTGATGGCGCTGGCGCAGGAGACCACACCGGACGTGATCGTCATGGACGTCGCGATGCCCGAACTCAACGGCATTGAAGCGACCAGACGGCTGATGACGCAGCTTCCACAAACGCGCATACTCGCGCTCAGCATGCACAAAGACTCCGTCTATGTGCGCGAAATGCTGAAAGCGGGCGCGAAGGGATACCTGCTGAAAGATTCCGTGGAGCACGATCTGCTGGAGGCCGTGCGCGCGCTTTCGCGGGGCGGAGAATACATCAGCCCGGCCGTACAGCCGGCGCTGACATCGCCGTACCGGATCGAAGGAACCACGCCGCTCGATCTGCTGACCAGCCGCGAGCGGGAGGTTCTGCAACTGATCGCCGAAGGCAAAACAAACAAAGAAGTGGCCGCCGTATTGAACATCAGCGTGTTCACCGTGGATGCGCATCGGGGGCGCATCATGGAAAAGCTCAACGTCCACAACGTCAACGAACTGGTGCGCTTTGCCGTACGAAATGGTTTAGTCGACTGACCTTGAGCCGGCGATCGTTCCCCGGCACTCACCGAATCCGATGCGCGCGAAGTTGTCACGCTCACAGAACGCGCGCATCACGATTTCATCGCCGTCTTCGAGAAAGCAGCGGGTTTCCCCATCGGGAAGTTCGATGGGCTCGGCGCCGCGGCTCGTCCGTTCCAGCAGGCATCCACGCGCGTCTTTTGTTTCTCCCGAAACGGTCCCGCTCGCGAGCAGGTCTCCCGGTTTCAGATTGCATCCGTTGCTGGAATGATGGGCGAGCAGCTGGGCGGGCGTCCAGTAGAGATCGCGCAGGTTACTCCGGCTGATCCGCACGGGCGCAACGCCCCGCTCGCGCATGATCGCCGTGGACAGACAGACTTCGAGCCATACGTCGAAGGCGCCAGAGGCCTGATCTTCGGGCGAAAAGAGATAGGGAAGAGGCTCCGGATCGCCTGGCGGCCGGCGAAACGCAGGTGTCCGAAACGGAGCCAGCGCTTCGATCGGGACAACCCATGGCGAGATCGATGTGGCGAAGTTCTTCGACAGAAACGGACCCAGCGGCTGATACTCCCAGGCCTGGATGTCACGCGCGGACCAGTCATTGACCAGGCACAAACCGAAGATGCGCGAGCCGGCTTGTTCGATGGGAACCGTCTGGCCCAGCGGGTTGTTTTCGGCAACGAAGAATCCCATCTCGAGTTCGTAATCCAGCGATCGGGTGGGGCCGAACACCGGAGCTTCGCCGCCAGGCGAGCGGGTCTGACCACAAGGGCGGCGGATGTCAGTCCCGCTCACCACGATCGAGGATGCTCTTCCGTGATAGCCGATGGGCACGTACTTATAGTTCGGAAGCAGGGGCGAATCCGGGCGAAACAAACGCCCGACATTCGTTGCATGGAAAACGGACGCGTAGAAATCCGTGTAGTCGCCGATCTCGACCGGCTTGCGCATCGCGACCGAACGGATTGGAATCAGCAGAGGCGCCAGTTCTCTGTCCCGCGGATATCCGGCTCGCAGTAACTCACCGACACGAGCGCGGAGCGCGGAGCGCTCCCCCGCCCCGAGCGCCATGATGCCGTTCAGAACGGTTCCACGCGCTGCCTCGACGGTAGCGTCCGTGAGGCCCTCCAGAAAGCCTTTCTCCGCGCACGAACGAAGACTCAGAACGCTGTCGCCGATCGCGACGCAAATTCCGCCTTCAAACACGCCGTACGGAAGATTTTCGATCGGGAAGTCTGTTCCCGGATCGTTCGCGGATTCGATCCAGCTCTTCACAGTAATCCCAGGCGCCGAAGATCCTCCAGCGGCTCCTCGAAGGAACAGGATCCGAAGCCGATGGCGAAGTTTCTGCGCGCCGCGGCCAACTGCCCGTCGAAGAAATGATGGCTGTGCCATCGGACGCCGGAATCCTCGAACCGGAACGCAGCGGGGTTCGTTTCGTCCAGCGTGTCCCGCGCCTCATCGGTCGATCCGCCGTGCCAGATCAGAGTCGCGGCGAGCAGCAGGTTCACGAACCCATGCATGTTCACGCCGCGGAAGGGGTGATGCAGTCCCGCCGTGGCCTTGAACGGAATGCCTGCTTTTTCGCACTCCGAGATAAACTGCGCGAGGGTCAGCGAGTCGGGAACGGTTGCGCCGCCGGTACGGACCTTGGCGCGGCCGCCTGCCGCCGCCACGGCCGGTATCAGTTCGGCGGGAACCTCGAAATACGCCGTTATCCCAGGCGGCACGCGAATCTCGTCCCTGCTGGAGGCTTTGACTTCGATCACGTCCGCCATCCCTGCCTCGACCGGGTATCCCGCGGGAACCACCAGAGCAGTCTGCTCCGAAGCAGGAGTTACGGGAAGATGTTTCATCTCTTCCAGACGCGTCACAGAGAGAACGAATCTCCCGAGCGCCCAGGCATCCTCCATCGCGAGATACGCGACATAATTCGCCACTGCCGCCTCCAGACTCAATGACGCCGGCGGAAACATGCCCGCGTAATCGATCGCGCGCGCCAGAAGTGTTCGAACCGGTTTCATGCGGGGAAGCGCTTCTTCAACCCCTGCCAGCATTGGTAATACTCAGACTGCAGAATCGTGGATTCCATCGCGAACTTCGTTGGCCGAATCACGAGCGGCGTCTCAAACATGAAAGCCAGCGTTTCCCCGAGGCGCTGCGGCTTCAGATCCGCGTGACTCGCCCGGTCCCAGGTCTCCGCATCCGGCCCGTGTCCCGACATGCAGTTATGCAGGCTCGCGCCGCCCGGCAGAAACCCTTCCGCCTTCGCATCGTACTGCCCGGCAATGAGTCCCATAAATTCGTTCATGATGTTGCGATGGAACCAGGGCGGCCGGAACGTGTGTTCCGCGACAAGCCATCGGGGAGGAAAGATGGCGAAATCACAGAAGGCGGCGCTCAGAACGGTGTAGATCGAGGGATCCGGATGATCGAAGCTGACCGTATTGATTGTGTTGAAAGCCAACAGATCGTATTTGTAGGGCGTGTAGTTGCCATGCCACGCTACGACGTCGAGCGGCGAATGATCGATCTCCGCTTCCCACAGTTTGCCGAGAAACTTCGCACCGATCCGGAAATCGCCGTCAACATCTTCATAGGCGGCGACCGGTGCGAGGAAGTCGCGTGGATTCGCGAGACCGTTCGCGCCGATCGGTCCGAGATCGGGCAGACGAAACGGAGCGCCGTAATTCTCGCAGATATAGCCGCGCGCCGGGCC
>DASZUZ010000183.1:0-3630 GCA_035547415.1 Bryobacteraceae bacterium
CCCTGGGACGAAACGTCAACATTCATTGACAAAAGCTGATATATTCTTACCCATCGCTTTTGCGAGGAGGCTGTCTTTGTTGAACGGGGTTTTTCGATTTTCGATTGTCGGCGCGTTGGCGCTGATTGCTTTCTGTCCCGCCGCGTTTCCTCAGGCGGAAACGGGCTCACTTTCGGGTACGGTACTGGATGCGAACGGTTCCGCGGTTCCGGGCGCCAGTGTGGATGCCACGCTGGTTGCTTCCGGAGTTACCCTCCACACTGTTTCTTCTGAAGCCGGATTGTATGTATTTCCCAGTCTGCCGCCAGGCATCTGGACAGTCACGGCCGAGAAAACCGGATTCAAGAAACTGATCCGGCCTGAAATTCAGATCTTTATCGCCCAGCGGCAGACGCTTGACCTGCAGCTTGAAATCGGCGACGTCAAGCAGAGCGTGGAAGTGTCCGCCACGCAGACGCTTCTCGATGCGGAAACCAGCGAACAGGGCCAGACTCTGACGCCGAAAATGTACAGGAGCCTTCCTCTGTGGTCCGGTGGTCTCCAGAACCCGTCCGCCTTCCTGAGCTACATGGCGGGCGTGAATTCGGGCGGAGAACTCAGTATCGCCGGATCGACGGGCCGCTCGCGCGAACAGTTGATCGATGGCACCAGCAACGTCATCCCGGAATCGGGCGGCACTGTCTTCAACCCCCCTTCGGCCGAATCGTTCAGCGAGGTGAAGTTGCTGGTGGGCACCTACACCGCGGAGTACGGACGGGTTGGCGGCGGTATCGAAATCTTCACGACGAAGTCCGGTACCAACGACATCCACGGGACGTGGGCGTACAACATGCGCCGCGATATCTGGGAGGCTGCCGGCTGGAGCGTCAACCAGAACCGCGCGAACGCTCCCGGTTACCGGCCGAAAGACAGGCTGAACGCCACCAGCGGCGGTGTTGGCGGTCCCGTCTACATTCCGAAGGTCTATGACGGCCGAAACAAGACGTTCTTCTATTTCTCCGATGACAACGATCTGCGGCCCGTCAGCCCGGCATCGATCGTGAATACCGTGCCCACGGCGCTGCAGCTCCAGGGCAACTTCAGTCAGATTCCGCAGGTCATTTACGATCCCGCAAGTACCGCGGGAACCGGAGCCTCGGCGACGCGCAATCCGTTCCCCGGCAATATCATTCCCTCGAGTCGCTTCAGCAAGATCGCATCCAACATCCTGCCGTTCGTGCCCGCGACCAACGGCGCCGCGCTGACGAACAACCACTCGTTCGTCAATACGACGCAGGTGACGGATCACGTCTGGGCATTCAAGATCGATCACAACTTCAGCGATAAGAATCGCCTGTCTTACTTCCAGTCCTGGGACAGCCAGTTGACTTATGCCGTTTCGGACTTCAATGGCCCCCTCGGCACCGGGCTCGGCCAGCAGTACCAGAAACCGCACATCTACCGCATCAATCACGACTACGTTTTCTCGCCGACCGTTCTGCTCCATACGACCTTCGGCTATTCGACCACCGTGCAGATCTGGTATGTGCCCGCGCAGAGCGGCTTCGCTTCCAAAGTCGGTTTCCCCGGTCTCACCGGAGATTCCGACGCCACGCCGGTCATCCAGTTCGCCGGGGCGGACGGCTATACGGCCTGGGGTATGCAGCAGGGCAAGGTCAACAACGGCGGCCAGAACAACTACACGCCGCAGATCGATCAGGGCCTGACCTGGGTCCATGGCAAGCACGAGTTCAAGATGGGTTGGGAATACCGGCGTCCGCAGACGCTCGGACACGACCTCGCCACCACGAACGGCACCTACGTTTTCGCGCGTAACGAGACCGCGAATCCGGCCGCCACGGGAACCACCGGTAACTCGTTCGCGAGCTTCCTTCTCGGTCTTCCCGACTCCGCCAGCGCGGCGGCCACACCCGTGCAGGACGGGCACATCACTTATCAGTACTACGCGGCTTACTTCCAGGACAACTGGCGCGTGACTTCGAAGCTCACCCTGAACCTCGGACTCCGCTATGAGGTGCCGATCAACTGGACAGCGCCGACGATGAGTTCCATCTCTCTGACCGCGCCGAATCCAGCCGCCAACAATTATCCCGGCGCCTATGTCTTTCCGGGCAGCGGTCCGAACCGGCTGGGTGTGAAGCGCTTCTGGCCCACTGATTATTCCGACTGGGGTCCGCGCGCCGGATTTGCCTATCAGGCGGATTCGAAGACTGTGATCCGTGGCGGATTCGGGATCTTCTATGAGGCCACCAGTAACGGTGGTTGCGGCTGCACGCTCGGCGCGAACGGCTCGTTTGCGCAGGTTTCCGATGGTCTCAATGCGCCGTTCCAGTGGGACGGCGGCATTCCGAAGCCTGCCGGCTATCAGCCGCCGCCTTTCCTGAGTCCGACGGTGGGCAATGGTCTCTCGGTAGATTACATGGGACCCACGTTCGGCAAGGCGCCGCGCATCTATAACTGGAGCATCGGCGTCCAGCGGGAAATCGCCAAATTCCTGGTTGAGGTCAACTACACCGGCAACCGCGGTCACGGCCTGAACTCCACCATCGATCTGAATCAGGTGAATCCGTCTTATCTCTATCTCGGATCGCTGCTGCAGCAGCAGATCTCGTCGCCGGCTGTCGCGGCCGCGGGCTTCAAAAAGCCTTACGCGAACTTCCCGGACACCGGTACGCTTGCTCAGGCCCTGCGGCCGTACCCGCAATTCCTGAACGTCTGGTCGAGGAATACCGGCCAGGGACAGACGTGGTATGACGCGGGAACCGTCAAAGTGCAGCGCCGCTTCGGCGACTGGCAGTTCGCGGCGTCTTACGTGCGCTCCAAGTCGCTCTCGCTCCTCACCTACCGCCAGATCTTCTCGCAGAGCCAGGTGTACCCGCAGGATATGTACAACCTGACGCAGCCGAAGTCGTATCTGCCCTTCGATCTGCCGAACGTCTTCAATTTCCTGAGTTCCTACGATCTGCCGTTCGGAACCGGCAAGCGTTTCCTGGGCGGCAGGAACCGCCTGGTCAATGCGATCGTAGGCAACTGGACCATTGCGGATACGCACCAGTACCGGAGCGGCTCCCTCTTCGCGCTGAACTGCCCGAACACCCTGGGCAACGGCGTGCTGTTCACCGACGCCCGGATGTGTAACGCCAACGGCGGACCGGTGCTGACCGGACAGAGCCGCACCTCGCTCGATCCCAACAACCCGAGCAGCATTTACTTCAACTCCGCTGCCTTCTCGATCCCGGGTCAGTTCTCGTTCGGCAACTCGTCGCAGTACAACGGCAAGTTCCGCCAGCCCCCGGTGTTCGTCGACAACATCTCCCTCGTGAAGCAGTTGGGCGTCTGGCCGACCGGCGACGGAGACCGCGTGCGCCTGCAGTTGCGCGCGGACGCCTTCAATCCCTTCAACCGCACCAACTTCGGGGTCAACGGAACCGTTGGCAACCCCAACTTCGGTCGCGCCACCGGACCGCAGTACGGACCCCGCATCATCACCATGGGCCTGCGTCTCTACTTCTAAACGGAGCGCGCACCGTCAATAGCCAGGCCGGCTGATCTTCCAGGATCAGCCGGCCTTGTTGTTTTTCTGAAAGCCAGCCTCGCCATCCACCCTGTTGGTTTTACTGTCGTGCGGCT
>DASZUZ010000184.1:0-3755 GCA_035547415.1 Bryobacteraceae bacterium
CTCTCCGGCGCTGCGCCGCATTCTTCCACCGGCGGTGATCGGATGGCGCAGCGATCGGGGCTGGCGCGGCGTGGACGAACTGCACCATGGCGCGCCGGAGTTCCCCGAAGGCGCGGAGCGATATGAGGGCGGCATGCTGAATTTTCCTTCGCTCTACGCGATGGGCGAATCGG
The DNA here is from genome assembly GCA_035547415.1 of Bryobacteraceae bacterium. GTDB lineage: Bacteria > Acidobacteriota > Terriglobia > Bryobacterales > Bryobacteraceae > BOG-234. Next base: position 174 of record DASZUZ010000184.1, read on the forward strand.
TTCGCATGATGCTGGAGATCGGTCCGGAACGCATCGAGGCGCGCGTGCTGGATCTCGCGGCGCGGGCCGCGGATGTATTACGCCGCGCCGGCGCAAGTATCGAACACGAGGGAGGGAATATTGTGGCGGCCGGATGGCCGGATCGCGACGCGTCCGCGCTCGCAAGACGGCTGGAGGACGAGCGCATCATCGTGGCGGCGAGACACCGGAAGCTGCGGGTCTCGCCTCATTTTTACAACGACGAAGCGGACCTGCAGGCGCTCGCGGCGGCGTTGCGGTAGCGGTCAGATTCCTACGGGCGCGAGCAGCCCGCGTCCGGCGAGTTCGGCGGTTTCGTCGAGGCCGGCGAGGAAGCGATCGGCGAGACCGGGGATATTCTGCGCGTGCCACAGCAGTTCGGCATTGGTCCACGCTGTTTCGCGGGTCGCGCGAAGTCCCCACATGGCGGCCAGATTCTCGACCAGATGGATGCTCGGCAGATTGTCGCCCAGGAGGCCAACCAGCAACTGCTGTTTCGCCTGATCGACGATCGCGTCGAGTAACTGGTTCACCTGACAGTAATCCATGTACTGCGGGGAAAGATGCTTCGGCTCGAAGCCCATTTGCCGGCAGGTCTCGACCACGGCGATCGACAGGTCGTGATCGATGTGGGCGTTCATGCCCGCGAAAGCGAACTGGATGCGGGCGAGGCGCGCGTCATTCCGCGAACGGAAGAGAACGGCCCAGCATTTCGCGGGCGCCTGTCCCGGAGTCAGCCACATCGCGAGGGCGTCGAGGTACAGGCGCGCGAAAACGACGTCCAGATTCGCAAGCCATTCCGGGTTGTTCCAGGTGCGGGTACCAATGCTCAGGTCGACGGATCTGGTAACCGTGAGATACAGCCAGTTGAACCACTTCAGGCCGTCATTCTCGGGCAGCGCGGCGTCGAGCGCGGTGAACGCTGCGATCACGTCCGCCACGGAGTCCACCGGTTTTGACGCGATTGCGAGTAACTGGTCGTCCATCGGTTCGCCATCGTAGCACGGCGGTCTGCTGCAGGCACACGCGGTTTGTGAACGCTATCGGACCTGCTCGAGTTCGATCAGCGGGTGAGCGGGAGGAGCGTTCTTCGGTTTCCCGGGTTCCTGCTGCTCGGGCGCGGCAGGCGCCGGTTCGTAGGGCGTGAGGCGCGGCGGGCGGGCGTCGGGTTCGAGAAGGAGAAACTTCCGGTCGCGATAGTACGCGATCAGCTTTTGATTTTCCGCGTCGCCGAGATCGCGGGCCCAGACAATCCGCTGACCGTCGATGTCGGCAGAGTTGTAGACCCATTCCTCCTGAAAGACGTGCTGGGGCCAGTAGCGAACGAATACCAGGAGCTTTCCAGGAATGCCGGCCAACTCGCGATCGATCCCGATGCGGCGCGTGGGGCCGGCGTGGTTGATGGAGTCCCACAGATCGAAACGGCGGGTTTCGGTGGCGAAATCGGCAGTGTCGGGCAGATGCAGCGCATACCAGAAGGCGAACTGCGCGATGCAGAGGAAGACGACGGCGCGCGCGGCTTCCCTGCCCCGCCGCAGACGGGTAAGCTGCTGCAGTCCCCGGACGCCGATGAGGATGAACAGGCAGACGATTCCGGCAAGATAGTGGAACTGAAATGCCGGGAAAAAGTTGGTTCCGAGCGCGAAGAGAATGCAGGTCAATGCGACCCAGGCCCATCGGTCCTTTCGAATCGTGACGATGAAGGCGATCAGCGCAAGATACAGGGGCGCGTAAAAGTAGAAACGATAATAGCGGGCACGAAAGGCGAGGCGCGCGAAATAGGCGCCGAAGGTATCCTTGCCGGGCTGAAAGCCGCGCTGCATCCGGTAATCGAGTTCCTGCTGGGGCGTGAGAGGCGCATGGGGGACGGGTTTGTTCTGAAACGTGAGGGCCGCGGGAACGCCGTACTGGATCTGGCTGAGCTGGTATGGCAGGGTCGTCCACTGGCCGGTCACCTGTTTGTTCTGGAGCAGGATCAGCCCCGCGGCGAAGACGACCGGCAGAGCGATCGACGCGGCGATCGGCGCGCGGAAGGTTATCCGCCGGGCTTGCCAGATCAGGAAGAGCGCCACGCTGAGGAGCAGGAAGATCGATTCGTAAGGACGGCTCAGCAGGTGCATGGCAAGTCCCGCGCCGAGGATGGCGGCATCGCGGATTCGCCCGCGATTCTTCAGACGCGGCAGCGCGCCAAAGACGAGGCAGCCCGCCACGGCGGTGAATCCTCCGCCCCAATAGTTGTTGGTCCATTGGTTCAGCGGTCCGAACTCAAAGACCGCGAGGAGACCGCCGAAAAGCGCCCAGCCCGGCGTCGTCCAGCCGCGGAGCATCCAATAAGACAACGCGCACAGCGCCGCCATGCACAGCAGGACGCCCGCCCAGGGGAGGCCGGAAACGATCCAGCCGAGCGCGAACGCGAGACCGTTGCCCATCGGGTAGATTGAGCTGTAGGTGGGTTGCTGCAGGACAAAGAAGGTCTCGAAGAACTGATGGAGCGGATGCGCGGGGTTCGCCAGTCTGCCGTGACGCAGCGTGTCGGCTTCGAGCAGATGACCGAACTCGTCATAGATATCCGGCGCGGGGACCGGGTGATGCGGCAACAGAATCAGCCGCAACGCGAGCGGGAGCAGAAACAGCGCGGCCATGCACCATGCGGTCCGACGAGCGAACTTCGCGCTCAACGGCGCGATCCACGGCCGCCAGACGAGAACGAGCGCAAGCAGAATCAGCGCGATCGTCAATTCGATAAAGTCGACTGGACCGAAGCCAATCGGATTGCGCAGGGGAACGAAAGACATGACCGGAAGCGGGCGCTGTGGACAGGTTAGCTTATACCCTGGCGGATCAGCAGCTCATGTCGCGCGCGCGGAATTACTTCGCATGGCAGGCGCGCCTCATCCGGCCGGCGCTGGGACGGCGCGTCGTGGAAGTCGGGTGCGGAACGGGCAATTTCACCGCGACCATTCTCGACCGCGAGCTCGTCATCGCGACCGATATCGAAGCGGCCTGCGTGGAGCGGCTGAGGGCGCGCTTCCCGGACCAGCCGAATCTGAAAGCGCTGGTCTGTTCCCCGGAGGATCCGCTGTTTGCGGATCTGGCGCAACTCCGGCCGGACTGCTGCGTCTGTTTAAATGTACTCGAACATATTGCCGACGATGTAAACGCATTGCGGCGAATGGCCGGAATACTGCCTTCGGGAGGCGTCGTGGCGCTTTGGGTGCCGGCGTTCCCGGCACTGTACGGACCTGTCGACCGCAACCTGGAACACTACAGACGGTACACGCCGGCGTCGCTTCGCAAGGCGGCTGAGGCCGCGGGGCTTTTGGTCGAGAGTCAGAAATTCGTCAATGCCGTTGGCTTCTTCGGGTGGTGGGCCAACGCGCGGCTGTTCCGGCGGGAAGCGCAATCGGCGCGGCAGATTGCCATATTCGATCGCTATGTCGTTCCGATCGTTTCGCGGCTCGAACGGGTGGCGCCGCCGCCCTTCGGTCAGTCGTTAATGGCCGTGCTGAGAAAGAGTTAGACAAATGGAAGTATTCTTGCTGCGATTCTTGTCGATGCGGGATC